>DQCL01000001.1 GCA_003533975.1 Octadecabacter sp.
GAAAAAATCGATGCCTTTGCCGACCTGATGCGCCCTATCGGTCTGGTTGAGATGGCCCGCACCGGTATCGCGGCCCTCTCGCGCGGCGAAGCCTAAAGGCAGGCGCCCCGTTCCATCGGGCTGCCTACTAGCGCGCAAGTGCGCGCTAGGCCCCTTTTCAAAACCCATTTGTGAACCCCGAACAGCCCTTGCGGCTTCCCCTGCGTCAAATGCGCATTTGCTTAACTGGTGCGTTGCTATAGCTGTGTCGCAACAAACAAAAACCAACAGGCGCGAAATTTACAATGACAAACACCACACCCGAGACCGACACCACAAATATGGCCGCCAGAGATTGGGTACGTGTTCTAGCTAAATACCGTGAACCGGATGCGATGCGCAGCAGTTTTGAGCTCGCCGTGAGTGCGGTTCCGTTCATCGCATTGTGGGTTTTGGCCTGCTATATCGCGCAATACAGCTACCTTGCGGCCTTCGCTATTTCTGCAGTTAACGGCATGTTTTTGCTACGCCTTTTCTGCATCCAGCACGACTGCGGTCACGGGTCGTTCTATGATAATCGCAACGTGTCTGACTGGGTCGGCCGTGTTTTGGGTGTTGTGACGCTGACACCCTATGACGTTTGGCGCCGCACCCATTCGATCCACCACTCTCATGCTGGCGACCTCGGGTTTCGCGGCATTGGCGATGTGATGACCCTAACGACAGAAGAGTATCACCAGCGCACGCCGTTTGGCCGATTCCTTTACCGCGCTTACCGTCATCCGATTGTGATGTTCGGTATCGGCCCGACTTATTTGTTCTTGTTGCAACACCGTCTGCCCGTCAGCTGCATGGACCAAGGCCGTAAATATTGGATTTCCGCTATGGGCACCAACGCAGCCCTTGCTGCCATTTTGACGGCCATCGTTTACTTTGGCGGCTGGCAGGCCCTGTTCTTGGTCTTCCTGCCCACAACAATTATTGCGGCATCCGTTGGGGTTTGGCTGTTTTACGTTCAGCACCAGTTTGAAACCACCCAGTGGGACGACCACGAGGACTGGCAGCTTCACGACGCAGCACTTCACGGAAGCTCGCATTATGACCTGCCACCGATCCTGCGTTGGTTTACGGCCAATATCGGCATCCACCATGTGCATCACCTTTATAGCCGCATCCCGTTTTACCGTTTACGCGAAGTTCTGAATGACCACGAAGAGCTGGTGGATTGCAGCCGTCTGACCCTGCGCCAAAGCTTCAAGTCCGCGCGCTTGAACTTATGGGATACGGGCAGCCGTCGCTTGGTGTCATTTGTGACTGCCCACCAGCTGCGAAACGCTGACTAACCCTAAAAATACCCCCCAGCGACTAACACTGGAGGGCAACACAAAAGCACGCTTGGGGAACGCACCTTGGCACGAGCGTATCGGGTTATGCGGAGCGATCAGCCGACCCGAAAGCGCAAGCTTGGTCATTTAGGGATTAGGGTAGTGAATGGGTGCGTTAGGACACAGGCATTAATCCGGCTTCTTGAGCGGCCATGACCTCAGCCATATCAAGCAGGCCATCGCCCGTTGTATCCATAACGGTAAACTGCGCATCGGTCAGGTCAGGGTATACGGTCCCGATTTCAGGGAAACTGTAGAACCCGTCACCATTCACGTCGATGTTCGGATCTGCCTCTTGTGCGCTCGCCGCGCCCGCGATCAGAACGAAAACGGCTGCACTCAGCTTTGTCATCTTCAACATAGTTTGTCTCCTTTGGACATGGGGGGATGCACGCAGGTATCCCGTGGCATGAGGATTATGGCCGCGTGTTCCTGCGTTCTACCGCCACCCGCAAACGGGGTGACATTGCGCAACCGAGCGCGTGTTTTGCGCCCCCGCTTCGGCGGAGTAACGCCACATGTTTGCAATGCGCTGATCCTAGCGCACAGCCACCTAAAGAACAGGCAATAGGCCGCACAATTGCGCGATTTGTACCCCAGTGTGATGTCGTAGTGAGAAAAGCCAGTGTCGCCAAATAACCGGAATCATTTTTCTGCTGGCGCTAGGATTGAACAATCACAAGCAAGGGACACGTCGAATGGCCAAAGATAACATCGCTTCAGACCTCGCTAGCGTTCGCCGCCCTGTTGAAACAGCGAACGGGTTGCCTAACGCGCACTACACAGACCCGCATGTCTTTGAAACTGAAAGCAAAGCGGTCTTGCAAACGTCATGGGCCGGCCTTGGTGTCGGCGCGGACGTACCTGAAAACGGCGACGCCAAACCAATTGAATTTCTCGGTATCCCCCTTTTGTTGCTGCGCGACAAAGACGGCGATGTGCGCGTTTTCCAGAACATCTGCCGCCACCGTGGTATGATACTGGTCGCAGAGCCGCGTAAGATCGAAGGCGCGATCCGCTGCCCCTACCATTCTTGGTGCTATTCAACCAAAGGCGCATTGGTCTCGACACCTCACGTTGGCGGGCCGGGCCACAACACCCACGAAGACATCGTGCGCGACGATCTAGGACTGATCGAAGTGCGCAGCCATATCTGGCGTGACGTGGTGTTCATTAATCTTGATGGTAAAGCAGATCCGTTTGAAGTGGTGAATGCAGACCTGATCGCGCGTTGGAACGAAAACACCGCCCCGCTGTATCATGGTGGCGTTGACAGCCAGTTTTCGCTGGATGTGAACTGCAACTGGAAGCTCGCTGTCGAAAACTACGCCGAAAGCTACCATCTGCCGTGGATCCACCCCGGCCTGAACAGCTATTCGCGACTGGAAGATCACTATCATATTGAACACCCCGTCACAGACCCAAGGAAAGGCGCGTTCAGTGGCCAAGGCACGTTGGTTTACCGTCAATTGAGTGGCGAGGCTGGTGAAGTCTTTCCAGACTTTGAAGGACTGTCTGACAAATGGGATGAAGGTGCTGAATACGTCTGCCTTTATCCAAATGTCCTACTCGCAGCGCAGCGCGAACACGCCTACGCCATTCTGCTGGACCCCGCAGGCACGGATCGCACGATTGAACGCGTCCACATCTATTACGCATCCCCTGAAACGGACGACACCTTACGGCGCAAAAACACAGCCCAGTGGAAAGAAATCTTTGAGGAAGACATCGGCGTTGTCGAAGGCATGCAAAAGGGGCGTTCAGCACCTGGGTTTGATGGGGGTCGGTTCTCGCCTGTGATGGACAGCCCCACACATTGCTTTCACGATTGGGTCGCCGCGAAATTGGGCGTACAGGCAGAGGGGTGAGTGCGCTCGACGCCAAACTCCTCTCCGCGCACGCACGCGGTGACAAATCCGCGCTTGTGACGCTCTATGCTGAGGCCGCTGATGCCGCCGAGGATATCGACGCCGCCTGCTTTTACCTGACCCACGCCTATATCTTTGGGCTGGAGCTGGGTCATGCAGATGTGCCGGAACTGCACGCGCGTCTTTCCCAGCACGGGCGTGTCTAGTGAAACGATTGAGGGGGCCAGCCCCCGCTTCGCTCCCCCCCAGGGGATATTTTAGAAACAAAGACAAATGCATGGTGGCTTTCCCTTCGGTGCAGGCCCCGCTAGGTGTTTGTTAAGTATGATT
>DQCL01000205.1 GCA_003533975.1 Octadecabacter sp.
GCGCCTGTGGTCTATGAACACGCGGCCAGCACCTATGTGCTGTCGCCCGATTATTTACGCAAAGCCAGCACCATTTATGAAGGGCGCGTCATCCCGTTTGTGATGCCGTCCGAGCGCTGCATGGATGTGGACGACCCGCTTGATTGGAAGATCGTGGAATTTTTAATGAAGGACGCACAAAATGGCGCAACTTGAAGGACGAACAGTTTTTATCACAGGGTCTGGCGGCGTTTTGGGCAGCACCTATGTGCGCCGCATGTTGGAACAGGGCGCAAAAGTCGTGGCGACGGATCTGCCGGGGCATCGTTTTGACGGGCTGCAAGACGCGCATGGTGACAACCCTGATTTCGCGATCTACCCGCTGGATGTTGGATCCGAAGAGCAGATCGTGGAAATCTTCAAAACCGTTGAAGGCGACGGTTGGCAACCGGATGTTGTGTTAAACAACGCCGCCATCACCGGCGAGATGCTGATGGGCGCGGGTGGCACGTTCCCTGACTTTGCGGATACCACGCTTGAGGACTGGGAAAAGACCATGCGCACCAACCTGACGGGCGCGTTTCTGGTTGCCCGCCAGATGGACCGTGACATCGTGGGGAAACGTCCGACGACGCTTATCAATGTGGCGTCCATGTATGCGCTGAATGGGGCGCATCACCCGATCTATGACGGCATGCCGTTCAAGAATTTCAGCGCTTATGGCGTGACCAAAGCGGGCATCCACGGGCTGACGGTTTGGCTCGCAGGGTACTGGGCGAAACGTCAGGCGACGGTGAATACCATCGCGCCGGGGGCTGTGTTCAACGGCCATTCTGACGAGTTCCAAAAGCGTGTAGGCGAACTGATTATGGCGGGCCGCATGTGTGAACCTGACGAGATTGCGGATGCGATGTTGTTCCTCGCGTCCAAGCAATCAGGCTATATGACGGGCCAGATGATCAACGTCGATGGTGGTTTCTCCGCGTGGTGATCCTTGTCATCGGGGCGGGGTCTGTCGGGCGACGCCACGCGGATAATCTGAGTGCACTTGGCCAGACGGTTGAGCTGATCCCGTGGCGGTCTTATGACCGCGCTGCGTTGGAAACGCGCAATGATGTGAAGGGCTTGGTCATCGCCACGGCGACGCAGGTGCGCCTTGAATTGGTGACGCTTTGTGCGGCGAAGGGCTGGCCGTTTTACGTGGAAAAACCGCTGCACTGGACGGCTAAAGGTGTCGCTGAAATCTATGACGCGGCTGGGGATTTGGCAAAGCGGTCCATGCTCGGGTTCATGGCGCGGTATCATCCGGTGGTTCAGGCGCTGGCGGCGGATGACCTGTCCGATGTTTACGGGTTCTCGTTTGAGATCGGCCATGACGTGCGTCAGTGGCGGCAAAACTGGTCTTTTCCCGATAGCTATGCCGCCAAGCCCGAGGGGGGCGGGGTCTTGTTGGACCTGTGTCATGAGCTGGATTTGGCGAAAGCGCTGTTCCCTGATTTGGCGGTTCAATCTGTCGCTTCTGTCGGGCACACGGACTTTGACGGCGTCGATTTTGCCAGCCGCATTGCACTGACAGATGGCGCTGGGCGCACAGGGACGGTGGCGATGGATTACCTGTCGCCCGTTAGCCTACGTCGGTCCGAACTGTCAGGCGTGCGCGGGCTGCGCAAGCTGGATATGCTGGCTGCCGAGATCACGCGCGATGATGGTCATGGCCCACAAACCGAAAACTTCGAATTTGACCGCAACGATATGTTCCGCGCGATTACGCGGGATTGGCTGGCGTTGATTGCGGATGAAGATGCGGCCCTGACGCCCCTTGCGCCGCGCGTGTCGGACATGCGCAGCTCTAGTGATTTAATTGCGGATGCTTGGGGGAAACGTGTGTTTACGGGTGCCGCCGAAATGACGTTCTAGGCGTCGAGAAGTGCGACCAGATCGCTCGTGATGCGGGTAAGCCCCTGCGCCGCAGCGCTGCGCACCAGCGCTGCGCGTGCCGCGATTTCTGGACGTGTTTCATTCACCAAAGCCGCAGAAATATCGTCGGCGTTCTTGACCAAAATTGCCGCATTCGCGGCATCAAGCGTGTCATAATCCGATGCGAAATTTCGCACGCGCGGGCCATGTACCACGGCACAGTTTAGGGCCACGGCCTCCCATGGGTTATGGCCTTCGATCCCATCAAAAGTCCCCCCGATAAGCGCGAGTGACGCAGCGCGATACCATGTTCCGAGTTCCCCAAAACTGTCTGCGATGAAAACATCACAGCGCGGATCAGGCCGTTGACCTGCGCTGCGTTTAGACCAAGTTAGGTCGCGTTCTTTACATGCATTTTCAATGACTTGTGCATCACTCAATACGCGCGGAGCGATGATAAGAAACGAAGAAACCCCGTGCTGCTCGCGGGTGATCTTCAGTGCATCCAATGCAAGTTCGATTTCAAGTTGATGGGCCGAGGCGACGACCCAAATATTGCGCGTTTCTGCGTCAAAACCGGCCAATAGCTCTGGATCGGCAGCCAAAGGTGCAGCCGCAGCCTTCAGAGAACCTGTTACATGCACAGGGGTGTCATCATCCATCAGCAATCGCAGGGCCGCTGCTGTGCGTTCTTCCTGTACGTGGCGTGCATCGAGCAAGCGATACAAATCGCCATACGCGGCCCCAAATCGTGACTTGGCCTTGGCGGACGCATCAGTGACCCGCGCCGCAATGTAGGCCTGCGGAATCCCGCGTTGCGCGCAAGTAACAGCCATGCGGGGCCAAATTTCTTGGTCCGACCACACGGCGAGGTCGGGTGTCCAATGATCAAGGAAACGCGCAACGGGGCCGGGCAGGTCGAGCGGGAGGTATTGATGCTGGGTGCGGGGTGGCAGGTTCTTGGCGAAGACCTCACCAGAAGATCGCGCCGAAGACGTGACGAGGAACTGCAATTCGGGGCGTTCCAGCGCAAGATGTTCGATAAGCCCGCGCAGGGCCATGACTTCGCCAACGCCAACACCGTGCATCCAGACGAGCGGGCCATCTGGCCGTTTCGCGTCTGTTTCGCCCAGCTTTTCGCGCCAACGTGCCGGATCTTCTTTGCCTTTGGCCAAACGTCGCTTCAGCACAGGGCGGGCCAGCGGTGACAGCACTGCGCCAACACCGAGGACAAGCCGAAGCATTGGCCCGATTTTGGGTCTACTGGTCATTGAACCGTTTTTGTAAATCACCGGTCCAGAACGTGCCGTCGCTGACGATATTGGCAAAACGGGCTGCCGCATCGCCCTGACCAAAGGCATCATGACGAGCGTACCGTTTGCCCCACTCGTCGCGCAAGAAGGCCGCGATACCGTCTTTATCAGAGGCCGCACATGCGTGCAGCGACGGGGCTTGTGCGCGGTTGGTTTGGCGTGTGCCGACATCCAAGGACGGGGTTCCGAGGAACGGGGCCTCGCGCACGCCGGCACTTGAATTCCCGATCATACAGGATGCGTTTTTCATCAACTCGGAGAAGTGGGCGAAGCGCATGGACGGCAGGATGCGAAAGCGATCCGAGTTCAAGGTGTCGAGGGTCGCAAAGATGTCTTCAGAGCCCGGGTCATTGTTGGGGGCGATCACGACGAAAGATTTCCCCGAGGCATCGAGTGCACCAAACAAGTCACGCGCCTGTTGGCCCATCGTGTCGGCCTCTGATGTGACGGGGTGGAAAACGACGATCCCGAAGTCCTCTTTTGGTAGGTCGTAACGCGTCCGCACGTCTTCAATCGACACACCAGACGGGCCGGAATGAAAGTCGAGTTCCGGCGACCCGATCACAAAAATCTCGTCCTCGGGTTCGCCCATCGCCATAACGCGACGCTTGGCATCCTCAGAGCTGACAAAGTGGTGGCTGGCGAGTTTGGAATTACAATGACGGAAGATTTCATCAATCGTTCCAGATACTTCACCACCTTCAATATGGGCGGAGCGGATGTAATTGGTCGCCGCAACCAAAGCGCAAGCGAGGGCCTCAATCCGGTCGCCATGGACAACAACCAAGTCGGGTTTGTGTTCCGCCACGAAATCCGAAAACCCCATGACGGTCTTGGCTAGAACATGATCCTGCGGATCGCCGGGAC
>DQCL01000195.1:0-1964 GCA_003533975.1 Octadecabacter sp.
CCACGTATCGCAGTTTTGACCGCTGATAGGGCCGCCGTTCGACCCACCGCGAGGTGCAGTGCGCGCCCTATGTGACGCGCTGCGCCTACACGACTAGGCCCTACGGTTCAGAAATGCCCAAGCGCAATACCAGCGCTTTTACGACCGCATGATCTTGTCAACACGGGCCTTTTCCTCTGCGCTCAGCTCATCAGGGCCAACAGCACGGGAGCGACCACGTATCGTTACAGCCGCAACGCCACCCGCCAAGAGCAGCATGATCGGAGCCGCAAGCCAAAGCGCGAAATTTGCGCCTTCGACCCTTGGGCTAAGCAGGATGTATTCGCCGTAACGATCCACCAAATACTGCACCGCCTGCTCATCCGTATCGCCAGCAACAAGACGTTCACGCAGCAAGATACGTAGGTCACGGGAAATTCCCGCGTTGCTTTCATCAATGCTTTCATTGCGACAGACAGGGCAGCGCAGCCCGACTGACAGGTCGCGTGCGCGAAGCTCAAGTGTTGCGTCGTCCAAGACCTCATCTGGTTGAACCGCCGCAAGGGGCGCTGCAAGCATGCACAAAACGAACGCCAGCCACCTCATTCTGCAGCCACCGCGCTGGATGTTGATTTGGCAGCACCAGCAGCAACGCGCAAACGCCTGTCAGAAAGGGAAATGAAACCGCCCAAGGCCATCAGGATTGCACCACCCCAAACCCAGTTTGCAAAGGGTTTGATGTAGGTGCGAACAGCCCAACCGCCGCCGGTCTGCGGATCCCCAAGAACAACATAAACGTCCCGAAGAATACCATTGCGAATACCGGCTTCTGTTGTGGGCATCTGTGCCACCGGATAAACGCGTTTTTCCGCAAACACTTGCCCCACAAAACGACCATTGCGGTAGACGTTCATCTCTCCGCCTTCGCCGTAGTAATTCGGTCCATCAATCTCAATGACTGCGGCCAGTTCAACCTCGTGGATACCAACACCCCAGCGATCGCCGACTTGGGCAACGCGGATATCTTCGGCTTCCCATGCAAGAAGTGCAGCAACAGCAAAGACCGAAATTCCAAGACCCGTATGCGCGGTGAACTTACCCCAGTCCGCGCGTGGCAATCTGGTGAGGCGTTTCAAACGTTCAGAAAGCGCACCGCGCCCTGTACGCAGCCAGATATCCATACAAGCGCCGCCAACAACCCAAACGCCTAGGATCACACCAATCGGCCCCATCGCAGAGCGACCAGTCTGCAAAGCAAATGCCAATGCCCCAAGCGCGACAGCGAGTACCGCGACTGGCGCCATGGACGTTATAGCCTTGCTCAGGCTTCCGCGTTTCCACGCGAGCACCGCACCCACAGGCAGAATGATCGTCAACGGCACAAAAATCAGCGTGAAGGCGAAATTAAAGAACGGCGGCCCAACGGACACTTGTTCAGGTTTGTCAAAAATACCGAGCGTGTAAAACGGGTTCGCCATGCCGCCGCTCCAAACGGGGCTCGCCGAGGCGATCTCAACAACCAATGGCCAAATCGTACCCCAGAAGACCACGAAGCTGGACACAGCAAGCAGCACATTGTTGGACACAAGCGCGGTTTCGCGGCTGACAAGTCCGAACACCCCCTTAGCCTCCATCGCTTTGGCACGTAGGGCAAACAACAACAGGCCACCACCCACAAAGACCGCAAGGATCATCAGAATGAACATCCCGCGTTCAGGGTCATTGGCGAAAGCGTGGACAGACGTCAGCACACCGGAGCGCACGATGAATGTTCCAAGTAGCGAGAACCCAAACGCGAGGATCGCGAGCAATATCGTCCATGCCTTCAGGCTTTCGCGTTTCTCGACCACGATTGCGGAATGCAACAAGGCGGCAGCGAGTAGCCACGGCATGAAGGACGCATTCTCAACCGGATCCCAAAACCAGAAACCACCCCACCCGAGTTCGTAATAGGCCCACCATGAGCCGAGTGCGATGCCGATGGT
>DQCL01000195.1:1978-2763 GCA_003533975.1 Octadecabacter sp.
GCCAAGGTCCACGGGCGCACCCAACGGCCCCATGCAGCATCAACACGACCTTCTAGCAAGGCCGCGATTGCGAAGGAGAACGACATGGAGAGGCCGACATAACCAAGATATAAAAACGGCGGATGAAACGCGAGGCCTGGGTCCTGTAAGAGTGGGTTCAGATCTTGGCCGTTAAAGGGTGGAAATTCCAACCGCTCAAACGGATTAGACGTGAACAGAATGAATCCGTAAAACGCGACACTCACCGCCGCTTGAACACCCAAAACCCTTGCGCGTAGGCTGGCCGGTAAGTTGCTGCCAAACCAGCTAGCACAGGCGCCAAAAAGCACCAATATCAGCAACCAAAGTAACATTGAACCTTCGTGGTTCCCCCAAACACCGCTGATTTTATACAGCATTGGTTTGTCAGAATGGCTGTTGGCGACCACAAGGCGCAGCGAAAAATCAGACACCACAAAAGCATACATCAGCGCCGCAAAGCTGAACCCTACCAACAGGAACTGCACCGTCGCAGCAGGGTCAGCCAGCGCCATCCAGCCCCGCCACCCCTTATGAGCGCCGATAAGCGGTACAACCATTTGCACGACCCCAACTAGGGCGGCAAGAATCAATGCGAAATGTCCGAGTTCAATAATCATGGCGTGATTATAGGTGACCCGCGCCGCGCCGCCAGTGAAACTGCGATTAAAAAACAGGGCGAAACGTCACGGTTTGGACTGGTGGTGCTGCCATTCCACAAGCGCAGGATTTGATGCTGGCGTCACAGCCCCTATCGTCAGGTCAGC
>DQCL01000053.1:0-4706 GCA_003533975.1 Octadecabacter sp.
GATCAACATGGGCGTGGCTGTGCGTTTGCTGCCCGCCAAGGGCATGACACTGCCATTCGTAAGTTACGGCGGATCGTCGGTTATCGCATCCGCAATCGCTGTGGGTATGCTGCTGGCGTTCACACGCACGCGTCCGCAGGGCCAAATTGGTGATATTTTGCTACGGCGGGGGCGCTAATGGCTGATCCACTTCTAATTATCGCGGCAGGCGGAACGGGTGGACATATGTTCCCCGCACAGGCCTTGGCCGAGGCGATGTTAGCGCGTGGTTGGCGGGTTAAACTGTCAACGGATGTGCGCGGTGCACGCTATACGGGCGGCTTCCCGCACGCGGTTGAGATTGAACAGGTCGGGTCTGCGACTTTCGCACGCGGCGGCCTTGTGGCCAAACTAAAAGCGCCTTTCACGATTGCAGGTGGTGTGGTTTCCGCCGTCTTCAAGATGTTGCGCGACAAGCCAAGCGTCGTCGTTGGCTTTGGCGGCTACCCAACAATTCCGGCGATGTCGGCCGCGTGGATTTTGCGCAAACCAACGATGATTCATGAGCAAAATGGTATTCTGGGACGTGTGAATAAGCTTTTCTCAAAACGGGTTAACAAGGTTGCCTGTGGGACTTGGCCGACTGAGCTGCCCAAGGGAGTTGAAGGCGTACTTGTCGGCAACCCCGTACGCAACGCGATTTTGGAACGAGCGGGCGCGGGCTACATCGCGCCGGGCGACTACCCGATGTCCATACTTGTGATGGGTGGCTCGCAGGGGGCGCGTGTCCTTTCCGATGTTGTTCCACCCGCTATATCCGGACTTCCATCCGCCATTCGCCGCAACATTCGCGTCAGCCATCAGGCCCGTGAAGAGGACCTTGAGCGTGTGGCGCAGTATTATGCTGACGAGGGTATTCCCGCCGACGTGCAGCCGTTCTTTAATGACGTGCCGACGCTGATGTCTGAATGCCAACTGGTGATTTCACGCGCTGGTGCGTCGTCGATTGCGGACTTGAGCGTCATTGGTCGCCCTGCAATTCTGGTGCCTTATGCGATGGCTTTGCAGGACCACCAAGCTGCAAATGCACGCCAATTGGTTGAGGCAGGCGCGGCTGTGCTGATTGCGGAATCGGACCTGCAGGTCGACAGTCTATCAGAACAAATTTCAGACGTGTTAGGCGATGCGACCAAGGCGCAATCCATGTCTCAAGCGGCCCTTGCCTGTGGCAAGCCGGATGCGACGGAAACGCTTGTTGCGTTGACGCTAGAGTTGACTGAAACCAAACCTTAAGAACGAACAATAAAAGAAGATGGACGGAAGCAGACCCATGAACGCAGCAGCGACAAAACTCCCCCTAGACGTTGGTCCGATCCACTTTGTTGGCATCGGCGGTATTGGCATGTCTGGGATTGCCGAAGTGCTGTTGTCACACGGTTACGTGGTGCAGGGGTCCGACCTGAAGGAAAGCCCGATCACCAAGCGGCTGACGAAGCTGGGCGCGCATGTTTTTGTTGGTCAAAAGGCCGAAAATATTTCGGATGCAGAAGTTATCGTGATTTCAAGCGCGATTAAGTCAGGCAACCCTGAATTGGATGAAGCGCGCGCACGCGGTCTGCCCATTGTGCGTCGTGCCGAAATGCTGGCAGAACTGATGCGGATGAAGTCCAACATCGCGGTGGCGGGGACACACGGCAAAACGACAACCACAACAATGGTTGCGGCTTTGCTTGATGGTGGAAACTTCAACCCGACGGTTGTGAACGGAGGTATCATCCACGCCTATGGGTCCAACGCGCGGGTCGGTGATGGTGAATGGATGGTGGTTGAAGCGGACGAGTCCGACGGCACATTCAACCGTCTTCCAGCGACAATCGCGATCGTGACGAACATCGATCCTGAGCACATGGAGCATTGGGGGACTGAGGAAAACCTGCACCGTGGGTTTTATGATTTCGTTTCAGGTATTCCGTTTTATGGGTTGGCGGTCTGTTGCACAGATGACAGCGACGTTCAGGCGCTTGTCGGGAAAATCACCGATCGCCGTGTCATGACCTATGGGTTCAACGCGCAAGCGGATGTGCGTGCGATCAATTTGACCTACAAGCAGGGTGTCGCGCATTTTGATGTGGTATTGCAAAACGAAGATATGACGATTGAGAACTGCGCATTGCCGATGCCAGGAGATCACAACGTTTCTAACGCGTTATCCGCGATTGCCGTGGCATGGCATTTGGGGATGAAGTCCGAGGAAATCCGGTCCGCATTGGAAAACTTTGGCGGCGTGAATCGCCGCTTTACCCGCGTCGGCGAAGTGGACGGTGTGACGATCATTGACGATTATGGCCACCACCCGACAGAAATTTTGGCAGTGCTAAAAGCCGCCCGTCAAGCCTGTGACGGACGTATCATCGCTGTTCACCAGCCCCACCGTTATACTCGTGTTCATCATCACTTTGACGACTATTGTGCGTGTTTTAACGATGCGGATGTCGTCGCGATTTCCGAGGTCTTTGCCGCCGGTGAAGATGTGATCGAGGGCGCAACGCGCGATGATCTGGTCGCAGGTTTGATCCGCGCAGGCCACCGCCACGCCCGCGCAATTACTGACGAGACCGACTTGGTGCGCTTAGTAAAAGAGCAAGCCAAGCCAGGTGATATGGTCGTGTGCCTCGGTGCTGGGTCTATCTCAAGCTGGGCAAACGCACTGCCGGATCTTCTTAAAGCGTGACCTATGAGTGGATCATCCTTGGCGCGGTTCTTATCGTTGCCCTGCTGCCGATGATAAAATGGGTGCGCCGATTGCTTTGGGCGTTCAGCATTGCCTTTGTTGGCATGATGTTAATCCACATGCAGCACAACCCTGGTGAAGCGACGCTGGCACTAGGAGCCATGGGGGGCGGGTTGATGTTTGCACGCCCCATCCGGCGCATGGTACTGGGAGGAATGTTGTGATGAAATCGAATTGGCTTTGCCTCTCCGATCAAGGCGGGGGCCAGCCCCCGTGCCCCCGGGATATTTATATAACAAAGACAAAGACGAAAGGGGACTGGCTATGAGTTGGTCAATTGTTATCGCCGCCCTGTGGGTTTTGGTTGCAACCGGGACCGCATTGCTTCCGATACGCGGGCAATTTGTGCCGGGCGTGGCTTTGTTGCTGATGGCGCCGGGTCTTATTATTTGGTTGGGATATGACTTTGGCTGGGGATGGAGCGTGGCGGCGTTCCTTGCGTTTGCGTCGATGTTTCGCAATCCACTGAAGTATCTGATTGCCCGCGCTCGTGGCCTACGTCCGGAGATTCCAAAATGACGGCTATGGGGTTAGGATTTGCTTGGCTGGTTGCGGCCAATGTTTTGGCAATGTTGCCAAGCCGCGATAATCTGTGGACGCGGGCCTATGTTTTGATTGCGATAGGCATACCTTTGTTGGGCTATATTACGTACACGAATGGTCCGCTTCTTGGCATGGCGTTTTTGGTTGCGGGATGCAGTGTGTTGCGTTGGCCGGTGATCTATTTGGGACGCTGGATACGCAGGATGATGGCGAAGACTGAAAGCTAAGAAGGCCGACAATCACTTGGCAGCAGTGGTATGTCGCGCTAAACGAGCCCCATGATGTTGAATGATTTCCCCGAAGTGCGCGGCGTGTTAACGCCAAACCGTGACCTGTCTGAGCTGACCTGGATGCGCGTGGGCGGGCCTGCGGATGTGCTTTTTCAGCCCGCTGATGAAGACGATCTGAGCGCATTTTTAGCCGCGCTGCCCAGTGACATTCCGGTTTTTGCGATGGGGGTCGGGTCTAACCTGATCGTGCGCGATGGTGGGGTGCGTGGCGTGGTCATCCGGCTTGGCCGTGGCTTCAATAGCATCGGATTTGAGGGTGACATCGTGCGGGCAGGGGCCGCGGCATTGGATATGCATGTGGCGCGCAAGGCTGCGGCGCTGGGTCTGAACCTGACGTTTTTGCGAACGATCCCTGGGTCAATTGGCGGTGCGGTGCGGATGAATGCCGGCTGTTACGGGGATTACATGGCCGATGTTTTGCAGGACGTACGTGTTGTTCTGCGTGATGGTAGTGTCCAAACGCTAGCGGTAGGTGAACTGGATTTGCAGTATCGTTCATCATCACTGCCCGAGGGTGCGGTAGTCGTTTCGGCGACATTGAAAGCCCCTCGTGAAGACGCGCAAACGCTTGAGGATCGCATGGCCGCGCAATTAGCCAAACGCGATGAAACGCAACCTACCAAAGATCGCACCGCCGGCAGTACATTCCGCAATCCCGCCGGTTTTTCCAGCACGGGGAAGACGGATGATAGCCAAGATTTGAAGGCGTGGAAGGTGATTGATGACGCTGGCATGCGTGGCGCTACGGTTGGTGGCGCGGTCATGAACGTCAAACATTCCAACTTTTTGACTAACGCTGGGGGGGCTACGGCGGCCGACCTCGAAAACCTTGGGGAAAGCGTTAGAAAAAAGGTTTACGAAACCAGTGGATTAACGCTAGTATGGGAAATTATGAGGGTCGGTGAACCGGCCCCGAAAGACTGATCCCCTTTATCGGGTCAAAGCCCCACAGGCAGGGGCGCGGTAAACAAAGTATATGACGACCCAACAAAGGGTCGCGAAAGAGGCGATAGCGTGTCGAGCAGGACACCCAAAACCGTAGCCGTTCTGATGGGCGGCCCATCGGCTGAACGAGAGGTATCCCTCAGTTCAGGTAAAGAATG
>DQCL01000053.1:4752-4889 GCA_003533975.1 Octadecabacter sp.
ATTGACGCCGGTGCTGATCTTGTTGAACAACTGAAAGCTGCCAAGCCGGATGTTGCGTTTAATGCGCTGCATGGCCGTTGGTGCGAGGATGGTGTTGTGCAGGGTGTGCTGGAATGGTTGCGCATTCCTTATACGCA
>DQCL01000191.1:0-420 GCA_003533975.1 Octadecabacter sp.
GCCTTTTCCTAGCCCTAGTTCGAAATCCATCGAGAATGGAAATTGAAAGAAAGCTAGATTCAAACATTTGCCTGTAGAGCCAAGTTTCAAATAGTTGAGGTTTCACCATTTGGTGTTCTTGTTTTTCGGGACGGGCGGATTCTGAACAACAGTGCATAAAGTACTGGAACCAGCACAAGGGTCAGGATCGATGCAAATGCCAGTCCGCCCATGATGGTGACAGCCATTGACGCAAAAAAGGCGTCAGGTAGGAGCGGCAGCATACCAAAGATCGTCGTCCCTGCGGCCAAGACCACTGGCCGCAACCTGCTAACCGAACCATCCATGATAGCTTTGTAGTCCTCGACACCTTCAGCGCGTTGCGCGTCAATCTCTTCGACCAGAACGATCGCGTTCTTCATCAACATGCCCGACAGCGAC
>DQCL01000191.1:469-2691 GCA_003533975.1 Octadecabacter sp.
GACAAGCCACAGGATCAGCGGTTGACGTAACTTGTTAAACATCAGAATTGAGATCGTCAGCATCACGAGGAATCCAAGTGGCAATTGTTTGCCAAGAGATGCCTGCGCATCAGAGGCGCTTTCAAATTCGCCACCCCATTCCATAGCATAACCCGGCGGAAGGGAGATGGCTTCAATCTGATCACGGACGCTTTGGAATGCTTCATCTGCGTTCAAGCCATCACGTGCGCCCCCAAAGGCGGATATCGTCCGTTCGCGGTCACGGCGCAGGATCAAGGCTTCGGAGAGCTGTGTTTCGAACCGTTCAACGAGGCCGGACATCGGCACATATTTTCCTCCACCTTGAGACCACACTTCAAGATCGCGGAGTCTTTCAACCCCATCACGCTCGCTCTCGGGAAGCCTCAAGATCAGGGGCACCGCTGTATCGCCTTCGCGCAGAGTTCCTACCCGCAGCCCCGAAGTGCCGTATTCGATTGTATCTGCAATGGCTTGGCGACTGGCACCTGCAAGTCGCATTCGCGCCTCATCAACCACCGGATTGATCATAAGCACGCGCTGGCGCCAATCCGTGCGCGGATCGGTGATGGTTCCGGCCTCCCGATAAACCATCATCGCTTCATCAGCCAGTGCACGAAGTATGATTGGGTTCGGCCCCGAGTAACGCACGGCGACGGCCGCCCCTGCAGGGGGGCCAAAGACAAGTTCATCGACCCGCACCAACGCGTTCGGGAACTGCGGTGGCAAAGACTGTCTTAGGCTCCTGGCCAAATCTGGAATAGATGCCGCGTCTGTAACCCGAACTATGAGTTGGCCGTACCCGGCATTCGCCTGTTCGGGACTGTACGTCAGCATAAAGCGACTTGCGCCGCGACCAACCATAGTTGAAACATCCTCGACACCATCAGTCTCGAGCAGCACTGTTTCCAGTCTTTGCATGTCCTCATTTGTGGTCAGGATATCGGTCCCTTGCGGCAGCTGGTATTGGACATAGAACAGCGGTGTGGTCGACGCTGGGAAAAATGCCTGTTTGACCTGCCCAAACGCTATCAGCGATACGAAAGTGATACCGACGACTGCGAGGACTACGAGCAGGCGAGACCTTAGCGCGACCCAAAGAATGCCACGATAAACCGAGTAGAAAGCGCCTTTATATGGATCGTCCGAGATGGTCTTAGGAGCACGTAGCAACAGGGCACCCAGATAGGGCGTAACCGTTACGGCGAGAATCCAACTCAACAGCAAGGATATGCCAATCACCGCGAAAAGTGAGAACAGGAATTCACCGGTTGCATCCGGCGACAGGCCGATGCCGGAAAATGCCATGATGCCGATCACCGTTGCACCCAAAAGCGGTATCGACGTCGCGGTTTCGGTTTCGGACGCAGATGTCTTCGCTGACTTGCCTCGCGCCATGCCAATCACCATTCCCTCGGTGATGACGATGGCATTATCGACCAACATTCCCATTGCAATGATCAACGCACCAAGGCTAATGCGCTCCATCGGAATGCCGAAGACTGACATGAAAAAGATGGTTGCAAGCACTGTCAGGGCCAGAGTAGCGCCCACAACAACCCCTGCGCGCCAACCCATCGTCAGCATCAGCGCGCCAACGACGATGGCAACCGATTGCCCGAGACCAACGAGGAAGTTCGATACGGCAGCATCCACGACCTTGTGCTGCTCATAAATAGGTTCAACCTCCACACCCTGCGGAAGCTCAGCCATCAAAACACGCAACCGTTCCTCGACAAGGGTTCCAACTTCGACCACGTTGCGGTCGGCCAAGGCTGAGACGCCTAGGGTAAAGGCGCGTTCACCATTATGACGTATAATCTGGGCCGGTTGCTCTTTCTCGCCGCGCGTCACACGCGCAATATCGACCACGGCGATCTGGCCGACTTCCCCGGGTGTCCCCAGTCGGAGCGCTTCAATTCCGGCAACCGTAGCGTAGCCCTGAGGCACTGAAACGTCTACTCGTGCCAACCCTTCAGTGATCTCACCGTTCGCAAACACTCTGTTCTCGTCCGAAATGGCGGCCAGTATCTGGTTTGGTGGCAATCCCAGACTGGTGAGCCGGGAAGATGAAATCGCTACGGTTATCTCCTCTTCGGTCAGCCCTTGAATTTGAACCTTTGCCACCCCGTCAACAGAAACAAGACCGCGCCGTAAAAAGCGCGCTATCTCACGTTGTTCTGAAGCGGAATAACCATTGGTGG
>DQCL01000142.1 GCA_003533975.1 Octadecabacter sp.
CCAAGAAGTGCGCCTGTTCTCTGGTAGTTTGCGCGAAAACCTGAACCTGACCTTACTGGAGCGCGATGACGACCGCCTGCTGGCATCGCTTGATTTTGCTGGCCTTGGCCCGTTCGTGCGCAATCACCCCAAGGGTCTCGATCTGGAAATCTCTGACGGCGGCGAAGGCCTGTCTGTCGGTCAACGCCAATCTATCGGTTGGGCGCGTCTGTGGCTGCAAGACCCTAAGGTTTGCTTGCTGGACGAACCAACTGCCGCGCTCGATCAAACACTTGAAGCCACAATCGTGAGCCGCTTGGACACCTGGCTCGAAGGGCGTACCGCGATAATCGCCACGCACCGTGTTCCGATCCTTGAACTGACAACCCGTACCGTGATCCTGCAAAATGGCCGCTTGGCTGTGGATGGTCCGCGCCAAGAGGTGCTGGCGCATCTGCAAAAGAACAATAAGAAAGCGACTGCTTGATGGTAGCCTTTAATGACGAGTTTGAAGCACGTACCAAAGGCCCCAGCCTTCTGATTTGGTTGATCGGTGCCACCGTGCTGATTTTTATTCTTTGGGCAAAATTCGCCGCGATTGATGAAATTGTGCGCGCGAACGGCAACGTTGTTTCATCTTCGCGTCCGCAGATCATTCAGAACCTTGAAGGCGGTATCTTGGCAGAGCTTCTGGTCGCCGAGGGTGATGAAGTTGAACCCGGTGACGTGTTGGCACGTTTGCGCGGCACCCAGTTTGAAACATCCGTGACGGACCTGCGCGAACAAGTGATCGCCGCTGAAATCCGCCGCTTGCGCCTTGAGGCCGAGATCGACGGCATGTTTGATTTTGAGGTTCCCGAAGCCATTGCGACGTTCAGCCCTGATATGGTTGCGTCAGAGCGTGCGTTGCTGAATGCCCGCCAGTCCGACTACGTCGGACGTACTGAAGGTGCGCAATCGATCGTAAATGAAACGAGTCGTGAACTTGGTGTGATGGAAGACCTCTATAACCGTGACATCGCAGCGCTGATCGAAGTTACGCGTGCCCGCAAAGCCAATTCCGACGCTCTTAATACTTACAACGAAATCGTCACCCGTTCAGAACTCGAACGCGCGTCTGAATATTCGGACGTTCTGTCAGCCCTCGCGACATTGCGCCAAGACCTGCGCGGCGCCGAAGACCGCATGGAACGCACCGTCATCACCAGCCCGATGCGTGGTATCGTGAACAACTTGGCTGTCACAACAATTGGCGGTGTTATTCGCCCCGGTGAAGAGATTTTCCAGATTATCCCGCTGGATGATGAACTGTTTGTCGAGGCAGAAGTTTCCCCGTCCAACATCGCCAACGTCATTCCCGGCCAAGCGGCCACGATTAAGCTGAGCGCCTATGACTACACCATCTACGGCGCGCTGACTGGCGAAGTTCAACTGATTTCTGCTGATACATTTGAGGATGAGCGCGACCCCAACGCACCGCCCCATTACCGCGTCACATTACGTGTAGACACAACCGACCTCGGTGAGCGCCAGTCCCAAATCGAAATTCGCCCTGGTATGCAGGCGGACGTCGAACTTCACACCGGATCAAAGACCGTTTTGCAGTATCTCACCAAGCCGCTTTACCGTTCCCAAGAGGCGCTGCGCGAGCCATAGAATAATTGGTTAACGCTTGGTTGTAATTCACTGCGACAGTGCTTTTATCATTCCCCTAACCAAAGCAGTCAGGTGCCCTTGTAGCCCCCTGATTGCAGCACTAAGGTTTGGGTAACAAAATTCCCGTACACGGGCGCGGACGCGTCCCAATTCTAAGGCAGAGCATATGCACGATCCCGTCGAAACATACATGAACCTCGTTCCTATGGTGGTTGAACAGACCAGCCGCGGTGAACGCGCCTATGATATTTTCTCCCGTTTGCTGAAAGAACGCATCATTTTCGTGAACGGCCCCGTTCACGACGGCATGAGCCAGCTAATCGTGGCGCAGCTTTTGCACCTTGAAGCAGAGAATCCGAAAAAAGAAATCTCCATGTACATCAACAGCCCCGGCGGCGCGGTACATTCCGGGATGAGCATCTATGACACTATGCAATACATCCGCCCGAAGGTGTCCACGCTGATTTGCGGCATGGCGGCATCTATGGGGTCGATCATTGCGGTTGGCGGCGAAAAGGGCATGCGCTTCTCGCTCCCGAATTCTGAAATCATGGTGCACCAGCCGTCCGGCGGCGCACAGGGTAAGGCGTCAGACATCCTGATTTCCGCCAAGCACATCGAACAAACCCGTGAGCGGATGTACAAACTGTACAACAAGCACACAGGTCAGACCAAAAAAGAGGTCGAAAAGATGCTTGATCGCGACAGCTGGATGACACCTGAAGAAGCCAAAGACTGGGGCCATATCGACGAGATCGTCGAGAGTCGCGGCAAGGCTACTGACGAAGAGTAAGCACACGACGTTTTGACGTTGTGGACCATTTCGGGCTGCCGTAGGATACGGACCAAAGCAGCCCGAAACACATTTATCGGCCCCAATTTTTATAGTGGGTAAAAGGAAATCGACATGGCAACGGCGTCCGGCGGCGATAGCAAAAACACCCTCTACTGCAGCTTTTGCGGCAAGAGTCAGCACGAGGTTCGCAAACTGATCGCGGGCCCAACGGTTTTCATCTGTGATGAATGCGTTGAGTTGTGCATGGACATCATTCGCGAAGAAACAAAGTCGGCCGGCCTAAAGGCGTCCGAAGGGGTGCCAACACCGCTGGAAATTTGTCAGGTGCTCGACGACTACGTGATCGGACAAGCCCATGCCAAGCGCGTGTTGTCTGTAGCGGTTCACAATCACTACAAACGCCTGAACCACGCCGATAAATCCGAGATTGAGTTGGCGAAATCCAACATCATGCTAATCGGGCCAACAGGTTGCGGTAAAACACTTTTGGCCCAGACGCTGGCTCGTATTCTGGATGTTCCCTTTACAATGGCGGATGCCACCACATTGACCGAAGCGGGTTATGTGGGCGAAGATGTTGAAAAC
>DQCL01000082.1 GCA_003533975.1 Octadecabacter sp.
GGACCCGCTACGCGGGCTTTCATTCGACCCTATGTTGTTAGGGCACTAAGGAGCCATACATGCGCTTGATCATAGTGATACCCCTTATCCTGCTACCGATGATGGCGCTGGCTGATACCACACCGTGCCGGACGAACCATCGTGGCCAAATGGTGTGCAAAGATTCCAGTGGGGATCAGTGGACGCAGCGAAAAGATCACCGTGATAGAACTATTTGGGTTAACCAACGTACCCACCAAAAGATACGCGAACGGGCGAACAACAACCGTGGCGTTGACTTCGTTGGCGCTGGTGGCGCGACGGTTGCGCGCACCACTAAGCGATCCGGTGACCGGACCCGCATTGAGTACAGCGGTGGCACGCTCGTATGCCGACCTGATCAGAAAAAATTGGTTAGATGCTTTAAAGAGTAATCAGGCACGCCTGACGGCGTTAGCCGTCCGTCTGAGGGGTTGTATCAGCATCATACAAGCACTTCCAATCTTGTGCGCAAATTCACGGTTTGATGCGAAGATTCCCTCAACCAGCCTCAAAAGCGCCTGAGTTTTCATCCACCTTCGTGTCGAAACAGTTAAAGCGGAGTCATTCCAAATGAGTATTCTTTCAAACTGGCTGGGAAAAGCGGCGCTCCTTACTCTTCTTCCTGTAGCCGTATCGGCTCAGACCTATGGCGACTGGATGTTCCAAAAAGGTGAGTCAGCCACTGGCTGTAGGGCAGTAACCTTTTCCCCCCAACTAGACGAAACTATTATGTTCCAAATGTTGGGAATGAAAGAAGCACCGGGGTTTGAGGGTGAAGGGCCACATGTCGGCTTTTTGCTTACGCGAGAATCCGCATATCCAAGTTCCTCAGACCTCGTTTTTAGAGTGAGTATCGACTCCGCCGGAATCTTCGATTTCGAAGGGGCAGCAATTGGGGGTACAGTAGGGTCTTCTCCGCTCGAATATGATAGAGAGCTCATGCAAAATTTTGTGAAATATTCTTCAGCCGGGAGCTATATGTCCGTTGATCCCGGAAACGGTTTCTTCCCGATTGGCTTTAGTTTGCGAGGGTCATCGCGGGCGCTGCGGGCATTCGAAGATTGCATGTACAACTGAATGTACACTAGCGCAACCTAATCAGCGCATTCCTGACGCTCATTGCCTGCCATTCACGATTGCGGGGCGTCGGCACCTTTGCAGTATTCAATGCGTCCGCGATTTGTTGCAGAGTTGAGCCGCTGGCGCGCATTGGGGTGATTATGCTGGCAATGCGCTGTGCAGCCGCGTCAGCGGCGGTTATTGCTGCCTTGTTACGTTTCATAGTTGCGTCGCGCATACCACCCAGCTTAACGCCACGGGCCTTTGCCACCGCCAGCGCCTGTTTTGTGCGAAGGCTGATAAAGTCGCGTTCCTGTTCGGCAAGAGCGGCATATATGTGAAGCTGGAATTTATCGGCGTTTGGCATGCTGGCGACACGCACCTTGAGGCGCTTGTTATCTAAAAGGGCGCTGATAAAGCTAACTTTGCGGGACAGCCTGTCCAACTTCGCCACAAGCAGTTCTGCCCCCTCAGTGACCGCCATATCAAGCGCCTTGGTCAGTTCTGGCCTGTCCGCATACTTGCCGGACTGAACGTCTGTGAAAGTGCCAATCACCTCGAACGGGACGTCTGAGTAGTTATCCAAAAAAAGCTGAATATCGCGTTTTTGGGCATCAAGGCCAAGGCCGGATTCACCTTGGCGCTTGGTGCTGACACGATAGTAAATCACGTACTTCTTTGCGGTCTGGGACATAACGAACCTCATTTATAAATCGTCGTCGTTGGTTGTGATATTTATAACAGGTTGCCATCATGATTCGCGAGTCCAATCA
Organism: Octadecabacter sp.; assembly: GCA_003533975.1. Taxonomy (GTDB): domain Bacteria; phylum Pseudomonadota; class Alphaproteobacteria; order Rhodobacterales; family Rhodobacteraceae; genus Octadecabacter. The sequence goes on from DQCL01000082.1 coordinate 1,854, forward strand.
ATATGTTACGCTGAATTTATACTGTTTCCGCGTTAGCGATAATGGTCGGATGCGCGCGCCAGCTTGAATGGTTGGAGGGCAACAATTGCCGATGGCTTGGAGTCCGTCTGCGCGCGCCGGAAAAGCGGAATGAGCTCTAGCCAAAAACCAAAAATGGCAGGGCGTCAGTACAGCTACGTATTTCTTGATCAATCGGGTATTGCTCTCGCCAAGTATAGAAACAGTGCGGCGTAAAACTAGAATATTTTGACTTGCCCCAATGTGGACGCGTAACAAAATTACCCTAATCCGATAACTGTGGAAATATTATTACTTCAAGGGGCGGACGCCCAGCGAGGGATGGATTTTGTCAAGTTAGCAAATTTTGGTGTCCCGACGTGAACTTTCGGCAAGCAGGTGATTGGGCCAGTATTGTACGGCTTGTTGGGCAGGTAGATTGTTGCGAAGTGGTGTGCATAGCTTGTTCCAAACTTTGTGGGTCGCTTTGTCGGGCAGGTTGGTGAAGATAACAGAAAATGGCAGTGTTTGGAGTGCGGGCGGTTTCAACGGGTCGACGCAACACTTTAGTCTTTAATCAAAGATGGAGTGTTTGCCGTGAAGTATCGTCGTCGCGTGTTTTCACGGATTGCAAGCCCTTGGAATTATATAACGTTGATGACCTTATGGCGCGCACTATTTTCAAGCTCAGTTGAGGCCAAGCATTAAGAATCCCACAAATGATGCTTTCAATAAAATTATGTGACTATCTTGATGAATTGTGTGCGGCAACCGCTGAAACGCCACGTGAGCAAATCCAGCGTGCAAAGCACCCGAAAGAGTGATCACGTTATGACTTCAACCTCTGTGGCTTCGTTCGGCAACCCGGATAACCGGCGTTCCGACCCTTGACGCCCCGGCAACTATAGATTGCGTCTTTCTTAGTTACCAAGCAGCCCTTGAGGCTAACGCCTTTCGCCTTGCGCAAATGAACAGACACAATTCCTTCATACCAACTTCTGCCTTGACCGATTGGCAACTTGTGAACAAAATTATATATCCTGATCCGGCTTCTGTTTGCCTTGATCGCGAATGTAGGTTCTTTGTTGCCTTTATCGGGAGCGGCGGAAATTGTGCTGACGGACACATTGCAGATCAGGTAACCGGTAGGTGGCTTGAAGTGCTTCCAGTATTCTTCCCCTTTGTGTTCAAGACTTGCGCCAAAGCCATTCTTGTCAGCGAACTTCATTGTTGCCTCTGTCGTGCCCGGCGGGACTCCAACATAGGTTTCACCTGCCTCAACAGCGGTCTTACAAACAGCGTTGGTGTAGACGCATTTACGGAACTCTTCTCGCGGCCCCCAAGGTTTGGTGACAGGGTTAACAAGTATTGCGTAAACTACATCTCCTTTTTCGGCTGCGTCAGCAGGAGCCACACCACCAAGGAGCGTCATTGTGACCGAAATTGACAGAACAAGAAATTTTTTCATCGTAATTTCATCCTTAACAATATGAGCGTTCGGTGCACTTTAACCCAAATTGCCGAGAAGGGCGCATACAAATAATTTTATTTTGGCCAAAGCAGGCCTCGGTGCGGAGCGCAGCGAATAACCGGAATCCGCCCCTAAGTTCCGAATGCTGCCCTTGAACCTGACGGCTGCTCTGCGCTCGGAGCAGACCATCGCCGGGTGGTAGGTTGGTTGTGATGGCAGGCTCTGCGGCTCACTCCCCATAGATCTTTTTTCTGCCCGTTTGCGAGGTGTGGGGAGGGAAACCACTGTGAATATACGAAAATAAAAACTTCCCAGAAATTCTGATAAAGGCCTACCATCGGTGTTAAACTGACCATCGGCGGGATTAAGGCATTGGAATCGCTCCGATATTAACGGTGGCAGGTCGATGATACCCCGGTGGTAGGTCATTGGTAGGTCCGGCACCTGCCACCAATGAAAAAGCCCGCTGACGCGGGCCTTTCATCAAGAAACAAGCTGCCAGACTTTGCTCGTCAGGACAGAAACGGCAAGTATTCCAACTTATACAGCACTCCATGTTTGTCGGTATGCACCTTTTGTAAGATGTAGCGCCCTTGCTTGGCTGCCTCTTCTGTCTGGGCTTCATGCCACTCGCGCACAGTGCCCGTCATAGTCGCGATCTTCTGCGACACTGTCCTGCGGGCCTTGTCGGGATAGGACACGTTGCCATCCTCGTCCAAAACATAGCCCCAGTGTTCCTGCGCGATGTGTTCCCGGTTCAGAACCTCCCGCATCGAAACAACGTGATACCCGTCGAATTCGAACGGCACCAACTCACCTGCATCATTCTTGATTCTCTTCGGCGGGGCTTCGTCACTCCATGCCCGGAACAGCGTGCCGCCATACCTCGGTGGCGTCGCGTGGTGCCCTTCGATCAGCGCATCCAGAAATTCGGTTTCCGGGTTGTCGGACTGTACTGTCGATTTCAGTTTCTCGCGGTTCTGCATGAAGCCATGAATACCGGCAGCGTCCAGAATGCCGCCGACGACACGGGCATGGTTTTCAAATCCGCCCAGAGCCTGCCCCTTCCAAGCGGGGCAGCCTTTGGCGATCCAATTTTGCACCAGCACCAGAAGAGCATGGAGGTACTTGCCCGCGTTAGCGGGCACATGGATATCCAGATTGTACTTAAATGACGACGTAGGTCGTTCGCCGGGATTCTCCATTTTTGGATCAAGGTCGATCAACAGAGTCCGCTCCGCAAGCTGTTCCGAAAGCTGTGTTCGGCTGCCTGTGGTAAGCCACGTCTGTTTTACCATCACCTTGATCATTGCCGTCTGCCCAAGCCGTCGTCCGGCATATTTAGGCCATGCAGTCACTGCCGCTGCCAGTTCGTCGGATTCTGTTTCTTTCCCGGCGGGGATGTTATCGAAGAAAACATGGTTATCACCTCCATCCAACGTGGCGAGAACGGTTTTCTGCACTTCGGCCCGCGAGTCTGGCAGCGTTTGCGGTACCGCATATTCCAACGCCCCGACATAGGATGCGACGCCCATGATCTTTGTCGCACCTGTGCGTGGCTTGTCTTTGCGCGCAAGATGGTTTGGCGTAGGTCCGTCGATCATATCGCGGCAAATTGGCGTAAAAGCAGCAGACGCGATGTGGCAGAGAGACGGCACATCTTCGCCATTATCTACGGCGGTGGTTAGTTCATCGCGCGTCATCCCGTCCAACGGGAAGTCTGCGAAGAGATCGACCAGACTGTCCCGCGCAGTGTCAAGCTCTTTGGCGGTGGGGACTTCGGGCACTGGTGGAATGTCCACGCCCGCCTTGGGCTGATAAAACAAACCGCTGCCAGCGTGATAGCCGGGGTCCACCACCAGCGACTTGTCAGCTGCATAGGTCGGCGCACTTACAATGCGATGCAACGGCGGATAGCCATTGCGGGGCATGTGATAGACTTTGTTCACCACCCCGGTCGGCGCGGGACAGTTTTTGTCCTCCTTCGTGAAGTCGATCCGGGTTTCCATGTGGGCCTTGAAACGATCAGGCTTCACTTCACCTATACGAATGTTGGCGTTCTCATCTTCCTGAATGTCAACCAGCCTCCCGCCATTGTGGTACAG
>DQCL01000262.1 GCA_003533975.1 Octadecabacter sp.
CTCCTACCGTTGAACTTACCGGCCCGATTGAGGCGGACGCACAAGGAGAGATGTCCCAGCCATTTTCCGCTACCGATGACTATGGCGTTCTCGCGGGTGTCGCCACGATCGAGCTTGATCTTGACGCGGTTGATCGCCGTCACGGTCTTGGAATTGATCCTGACTTTCGCCCGTTTGTGGTTTTGGATTTACCAATGCCGTTTTCAGGTGATCGCGCAGATTTCGAAGAACTGCTGATTGATGATTTCAGCCAGCACGCTTGGGCGAACTTACCTGTTACCCTGACGATGCAGGTCGAAGATGCGCTCGGACAAACCGGTGCGAGCGACCCTGAAAACTTGATCCTACCGGGCAAACGGTTTTTCCAGCCCACCGCACGCGCAATCATCGAACAACGCCGCGATATCTTATGGTCCAAAACCAACGCACCGCGCGTAGCACAGGTCTTGCGGGCTGTATCCAACCGCCCTGACGAACTGTTTCCCGATGAAACCACGTATCTCCGTCTCCGCTTTATCATTCGTCGCCTCGAAGAAATGGAAACGACTGGCCTGAACGATGAAGTGCAAACCGAAGTCGTAGATGCACTTTGGGAACTGGCCGTGCAACTTGAAGAAGGCTCGCTCGCGGATGCCCGCGCACGTCTTGAACGCGCACAAGAACGCCTTGAAGAGGCGATGCGCAACGGCGCTTCGGATGAAGAAATCGCCGAACTGATGCAGGAACTGCGCGAAGCGACAAACGACTACATGCAAATGCTCGCCGATCAGATGGAACCCTCTCCGAACGGTACCGATCAGCCTGACCAGAACCAAGAAAACCAGACCATCAGCCAAGACGAAATTCAGGCCATGATGGATCGCATCCAAGAACTGATGGAAGAAGGCCGCATGGCCGAAGCGATGGAGCTGATGGAAGAACTCAACCAGCTCATGGAAAATCTGCAAATGACCGAGGGTGGTGAAGGTGGCGAAGGCGGCCCGCAAACCCCCGGTCAGCAATCTATGGAAGACTTGGCCGAAACCCTGCGCGACCAGCAAGACCTGACGGATGAAGCCTTCCGCGATCTGCAAGAACAGTTCAACGAAGGCCAGCAGCAGGGCCAACAAGACGGGCAACAAGATGGCCAGCAACCGGGTGAACAACCCGGTCAAGAAGGCCAGCAACCCGGTCAACAAGGCCAAGACGGACAAGAAGGCAACGGACAGGACGGCCAGCAACAAGGGCAAGGCCAAGGGCAGGGCGACAACACCCAAGGTGGATTGACCGACGATAACGGGCAGGGCGGCGAAGGTGGTGGTAGCCCACAAAGCCTCGCGGAACGTCAGGAAGCCCTGCGCAACGGTCTGAACCAGCTGCGCAACAGTCTGCCGGGCCTGTCCGGTGACGCCGCAGAAAGCGCGGAACAATCCTTAGAAAGCGCCGAAGGTGCGATGGACGGTGCCGAAGATGCCTTGCGTGAGGGTGACTTGGCAGAAGCCATTGATCGCCAAGCCGAAGCAATGGACGCCCTGCGTGAGGGGCTGCGCAACTTGGGCCAAGCGCTGGCGGAAAACCAGATGGATGAACTTGAGGAAGGCCAAGGCACGCAAACTGGCAACGCCGAAGGTCGCCCAGAACCTGAACGCCGTGATCCGCTTGGTCGCGAGATGGGCAATACGGGGCAATTTGGGTCCGAGGAATCTATGCTGCAAGACGACATCAACCGCCGCGCAGAAGAACTGTTGCAGGAACTGCGCAATCGGTCTGCTGATCAGGAACGCCCGCAGCTAGAACTCGATTACCTACGCCGCCTGTTGGATCGTTTCTAGGGATTACCCTTCGGGAGCAGGCTCAACAGCGGGTTCAGGCGTGGCATCAGTCGCATCGCCGGACCCCTCAATAAATCCCTGTATTTCCCCATCCAACCAGATGCGCAGCCCGTTGACCCATTCAACGTAGGACGTAAGAATCGGTTCGGCCTGTGGAACGGCTGCACTGAGTTGCGGCGCAAAGATGTAAACCGCCAGCGCGATCAGCGCGAGGGTCACAATCAACATGAACCCACGACGGAAACCGCTGCGGGGGCGGGCTTCCTCCTGTTCAGCACCCGCCACGTCGGATGGCCCCGCTTCGGGACGTAGTGTGGAATTGATTTCTTCGATATCCGGCAAAAGCGCGCGGCGCGGGGCTGCGGCTTCTTGCTGCATCATTGCATCGACAGATGCCGCCGCTTCGGGCTCACCACGTAGGCGTGCCAAACGGTCGCGTGCCTCACGGCTCCGGCGGTCCTCTTCTGGGTCGTGCGACAAATCAAGGTCCGGCTGTGTCTCGATCGGGTCGGCTTCGGCCTGACGCGCGGCCTGTTCGTATTCAGCCTCTTCGCGCAAAATGTCGGCGACTTCTGGGTCCATCTCGCGCTGCTGCGGCGCGGAGCGTTCAGACTCAGGTTCCACCTCTGGTTCCGGCGTCGGCTCTGGTTCAGGTTCAGGCTCTGGTTCGCTGACAACTTCAGGCTCTGGCTCTGAAGGCGCGTCAATTGACGCCCCATGCTCGGCCGCCTCGGATGCACCTGGCTGTTCAAACCAAGTGTGCCCGCAATTGGAACATTGAACATCGCGGCCGCTTTCAGGAATCACATCATCCGCGACTTCATATTGCGCGCCGCAATTCGGGCAAATCATCCGCATATTCGTTTTCCCCAGCCTCAAACGGGCATTCTGCCCGCACTCTTTGCGGAATCTTACCGATCCTGAGAGGTAAGCGCAAAGGTTTTGCCGTATCCGTGTTGTTGGCGCAGATTGCATGTAGCGCGTGTTTGCGCCAAAACCAAACAAACAAACGGGCTAAGGGGTTAGAACCACCGTGATCGAGCTGGACAATGTGGCCTATAATTATGGCGGAGCAGAGCTGTTCTCTGGCTTGAACTTGCAGCTGGCGGCAGGGTCGTTCCACTTTTTGACCGGCCCGTCGGGTGCTGGCAAAACGACGCTGCTCAAACTTTGCTACGGTGAATTGGTCGCAACGAGCGGGCAGGTTCGACTATTTGGCCAGGATGCTCGTGCGCTTAGCCGTGATGATGTGGCCCATATGCGCCGCCGCATTGGGGTAGTTCATCAGGACTGCCAGTTCCTCGATCACCTGACTGTGTTTGAAAATATCGCGCTGCCGTTGTCGGTGGCTGGCCATGCGAAAACGTCTTCAGATATAACCGACCTTCTTGGTTGGGTCGGCCTTACCAAACAAGCACAGCAATTGCCGCCGCAGCTTTCTGGCGGTGAACGCCAACGCGCCGCCCTTGCCCGCGCTGTCATCATGTCACCCGAAGTCATTTTGGCAGATGAACCAACAGGCAACGTGGATTGGGAAATGTCACAGCGCCTTTTGTCTCTGTTGGTGGAGCTAAATAAAATGGGCAAAACGGTGCTGATCGCGACCCACGACATCAGCCTCATCCGCGCTGCCAAAGCCCAGATTTCCGCACGGGTCTTGCGCTTGAAAGATCGCCGATTGCAGCTCGCGGGGGCGGACATCTGATGGACATCTTGAACCGTCTTTTCGAACTCCTCGCCGGTGATCCGCAAGCAGACCGTGCCGTGCCGCCAACGGGTTTCACAGCACGGCTAACGCTGCTGTCGTCCGGCGCGATGGCGTTCCTTGCCGTTTTCGCGCTGGCATTGTCCCTTGCGACAGGACGTTTGGCGGATCGCTGATCGGCAGAACTTGCCAAGACATCAACCCTACGCATTTCCGCCCCTCCAGACCAAATGGAAGCACAAAC
>DQCL01000330.1:0-284 GCA_003533975.1 Octadecabacter sp.
TGGGTTTCGCCGGTCACGCCTGTGCTGAGGTCAGACAACAGATAGAGCGCGGAGCCGCCGACTTCGTCGATGCTGACGTTCTTGCGGAGCGGAGAGTTGTATTCGTTCCATTTCAGGATGTAGCGGAAATCACCGATACCGGACGCGGCAAGCGTTTTGATTGGGCCCGCTGAGATCGCGTTTACGCGGATACCGTCTTTGCCAAGGTCCTCGGCCATATAACGCACACTTGCTTCCAGTGCCGCCTTAGCGACGCCCATAACGTTGTAGTGCGGCATGATACG
>DQCL01000330.1:365-2661 GCA_003533975.1 Octadecabacter sp.
CGAAGTTCGCTTTTGTCAGAGAAACCAATGGCATGCACGACGAAGTCAATGCTGTCCCAGTGTTCTTTGATACCATCAAACAAACCGTCAATGGAGGCGTCGTCGCTGACGTCACAAGGCAACACGATGTTTGAGCCAAGGGAAGCCGCCAGTGGATCAACACGTTTCTTCAAAGCATCGCCTTGGTAAGAGAACGCAAGGTCTGCACCTGCATCCGCGAGGGCTTTGGCTATGCCCCATGCAATGGATTTGTCGTTGGCAAGGCCCATAATCAGACCGCGTTTTCCTTGCATCAAATTGGATGACATAACTTTCCCTTCACAGCACCGGTTTGTCGGTGCACTTCTTTGGCCGCGCATTGGCGGATAATATTCCAACGGTTTAGGCGATAGGGACGACTGCTACAAGATGTGAGCGACCTAAGCATCACTCTTGACCACAGATGCGTTGCCCCCACCTATAGGGTGACATGTAAAGGATGGGATTTGGCAATGGTCGACCGAAGCGGAAAATTTGCAGGCGAGGATCCTTTTGCAATCGCGAAAGCGTGGCTGGCTGAGGCTGAAGCGACTGAGTTGAATGATCCCAACGCAATCGCATTGTCGACTGTTGATGCTGACGGTATGCCCAACGTCCGAATGGTACTGCTAAAAGAGATCGAAGCAGACGCCTTTGTCTTCTACACCAATTACGACAGCAAAAAGGGGCAGGAGCTGACGCAGTCGGGGAAAGCTGCCTTTGTGATGCACTGGAAGTCACTGCGCCGTCAGATCCGTGTTCGTGGTACAATTGAACGCGAGGATGGTCCGCAGGCGGATGAATATTATTCCTCGCGGAGCCTCAAAAGTCGTCTCGGCGCTTGGGCGTCCAAGCAATCTCAACCGTTATCGTCGCGTGCAGCGTTGGTCAGCGAGGTTGCGAAAGTGACGGCGGCGAAAGGGATCAATCCTAAGCGCCCTCCATTCTGGGGCGGATTCCGAATCTCCCCTGTCGAAATCGAGTTTTGGGCCGATGGTGACTTTAGGTTGCATGATCGGTTCCGTTGGTCGCGTTCTGGGGGGCTTGGCCCTTGGGAAATTAACCGTTTGAACCCCTAATTTTTCACGAAGCGTGAAAAATTAGGCACAGATGTGCTTGTATTTTAGGCTCTGACCGTCCACTTAACTTTTGGATGGAAATCGCGGGCGTTAGTTTTGGGGACGCGCAAGCAATCATGAGAATGAAGCAGAAATGAATACAGACGCATACATTATGGATGGCCACGTGAAGTGGTTTGACCCAGGTAAGGGATTTGGATTTATCGTCGCGACGGATGGCGGACCTGACATTTTGTTGCACGCGAATGTGTTGCGCAATTTTGGTCAGAGTTCGGTTGCGGATGGCACTGGCATCGAAGTCATGGTCACGAAAACCGATCGCGGGTTGCAGGCAAGCGAAGTGCTGTCGATTGAGCAAAGCCAGGAGCCGGTTTCGGCTGGCTTGGCTGATTTCGCAGACTTTGATCCTGAAGAAATTGCAGCCGCACCTGTAGAGCCAGCGCGCGTCAAATGGTTCGACAAAGCCAAGGGTTTCGGTTTCGCAAATGTATTTGGTGATGACACTGACGTGTTTGTGCATATCGAAGTCTTGCGCCTGGCGGGGCTTGCTGATTTGCTTCCCGGTGAAGCCATTGCGCTGCGGGCCATTGAGGGTAAACGCGGGCTCATGGCGGCAGAGGTTTTGCCATGGGAAAGCGCGATTCCACGAGACTAATCACAGCGACAGGTGCAGTGATCGCGTTTGCGGGGGCCGCAAATGCGAGCTGTTCTTTAGATACAGTGACCATTCGGGATGATGCGGGAACGGTTCAGTTCACCGTTGATGTCGCCGATTCCGTCGAGGAACGCTCGCGTGGTTTGATGTTCGTCGAAGAGATGGCGACGATGCAGGGCATGTTGTTCGTTTATGAGCGGCCTCGGCGTGTAAGTTTCTGGATGCGCAATACGTTGATCCCGCTCGATATGCTGTTCGTTGATGAACTTGGCGTTGTGCAAAATATTCACGCAATGGCTCAACCACTTGATGAAACTCCGATTTTTGGCGGCGAGGGCATTCAATTTGTCTTGGAGATCAACGGCGGATTGGCTGCAATGCTAGGTCTTGAGGCCGGAGATCAGATGCAGCATCCGAGTTTTGGCGGTGGTGCTGTCTGGCCCTGCGAAATCAATTAAACAATTTCGTCTTTTGGGGCTTTTCAACCGCGCGAACAGGCTTTAGACGAGGCCTCGGATCGGGGCGTGGCGCAGCCTGGTAGCGC
>DQCL01000289.1 GCA_003533975.1 Octadecabacter sp.
TAACATGACGTTCCTGCGCACCGCTGTGAACGCGCAACGCAAAGCGCGCGGCGAAGAGGAAATGTCAGCGGGCGAGTTCTTGAAGGTGATCCGTGCGAAGGCAAAGACACTCAAGATCGACGCGGAGATGCTCAAGCGCCCCGTGAACGTTGGCTTTTCTGGCGGTGAAAAGAAACGCAACGAGATTTTGCAGATGGCCATGCTTGAGCCAAAGATGTGCATCTTGGATGAAACGGACTCCGGCTTGGATGTTGATGCGATGAAACTGGTTTCTGAGGGTGTAAACGCTCTGCGCGACGAAGGCCGCGGTTTCCTGGTAATCACGCATTATCAACGTCTTCTGGATCACATCAAACCTGATGTTGTTCACATCATGGCCGATGGTCGTATCGTGAAAACTGGCGGACCCGAGCTTGCGCTTGAAGTTGAGAACAACGGTTATGCCGACATCCTTGCAGAGGTGGCTTAATGGCCCAGTCGAGTAAAATGCTGCAAGTAAAGCAGGACGCGACCGAAGCGTTTCTAGCGGGGCGCACGCTGCCAACTGGCGCGGCTTGGGCCAATGACGCGCGGGCAGATGCACTTGCGCGGGTGCGCGACATGGGCCTTCCGCATGGTCGGGATGAGTATTGGAAATTCACCAAGCCAGACAGCTTGGTGCAACGCGATGCCCCCAATGCCGCAGTCTTCCAAAACGATGAAGCACCACTTTGGGCCGATGTGGAAAGCCTAAAGATCGTCTTTGTTGATGGTGTTTTTGACGCTGACGCATCAGACGACTTCACGCTTGAAGGCCTAACGATCGAACGCCTGACGGATGTGGCTGAAATGGACATCCACTGGGCGAAAGACCTGTATGGCGTTCTCGAAGCCCGTGGCCAAGAGGCCGTCTGTCGCCCGCTCGCCGCGGTGAATACAGCCTTCGCAACTGATGGCATTGTGGTCCATGTGACTGGCAAAGTCAGCAAACCTGTTCGACTTGTTTACCTACATAAATCAGAGACTTCTGATGCGATGTTGCACCATTGCATTAAGTTGGATGAAGGCTCTGAAGTGACCTTGCTGGAAACGGGCCCAGCGGCTGCACGGTTCAACAAAACGTTGGAAGTTGACGTTGCGGATCATGCAAAGTTCAACCACATCCGCGTTCAAGGCCGGGACCATGAACGCCGTGCGGTAACAGGCATTTTCACGCGCCTTGGTACTGAGTCTGCGTTCAAATCGTTCACCCTCACCATGAACGGCGTGCTGACGCGCAACGAATGTGTGATTGAACTGACGGGCGATGACGCGATTGCGCATGTTGCTGGGGCTTGTGTTGGGGATGGCGATGATTTCCACCATGATGACACTGTGTTCATCACCCATGACGCTGTGAACTGCGAAAGCCGTCAGGTGTTCAAGAAGGTGCTGCGCAACGGAGCGACGGGCGTTTTTCAGGGTAAGATCCTTGTTAAGAAGGGCGCACAAAAAACGGATGGCTATCAGATTAGCCAGTCGTTGTTGCTTGATGATGACAGCCAGTTCCTCGCCAAACCCGAGCTTGAGATTTACGCCGATGACGTCATTTGCTCGCACGGGTCAACGACTGGCGCGATTGACGAGGAGGCGATGTTCTATCTGCAGTCTCGTGGAGTTCCGAAAGCCGAAGCAACGGACCTTCTGGTTCTGGCTTTCCTGGCCGAAGCGCTGGAAGAAATCGAAGACGAAACGCTGGCTGAAGGCATTCTTGAACGCCTTGAAGGCTGGCTGGCGCGTCGCGCAAGCTGATGCCAGTTAGCCGCGATATCGTGCGCATGTACCGTGCCCCACGCCGTGTGGTGGGAGATCTGTACGCAATGGGCCAACGTGAAGACCGCGCGATTGCGTGGTTGATGATCGGCTGCTTTATTGTGTTCATGTCCTATTTGCCCGCACTGCAACGCAATGCGGTCTTTGAGGGCGGGAACTTTCAACGCGATATGGTCTATGCGTTTATCTCGTGGCTGACACTTTGGCCGCTTGGGTTTTACGTGCTGGCGTTCGCGGCATTCGCGCTGACCTATCTGTTTCGTAAGAACGCGACGGCCTATGGTGCGCGATTGGCCGTGTTCTGGGGGTGGCTTGCGGCCACACCGTTGGCCTTGTTTTATGGTCTGCTGGTTGGGTTCAATGGGGCGGATCATCCGGGGACGATCATGATTGGTGCGCTCTGGCTTGCTGTTTTGATTTGGTTCTGGGTCTGTGGCCTGATTGAGACGAGTAGGGCGAACTGATGGAACTTTCCTTTGCAAGCCTTTTAGAGTGGACCAAGTTGACAGTGCGCAATCCGCGGCTGGCTTCTGAGCTGGTTAAGGATGCGAGACTGCCGCTTGAGGTGTCGGTGCTGATGATCGTGCTAGCGGGTGTCGTTTCCGGTATCAGCTACGGGATCCTTATTTATGCGTTCGACGCGATGGTCGCCGCGATTGATACCATTGATACTACAACACTCCCTTCCAGTCAGGGTCCGCTTTTGCAGGGAGCCTTGTCTGCGGTGCAGGGGGTGATTTTTGCCGTTGCGCTGCATCGGATTGGCATTGCGTTTGGCGGGCGGGGCAATTTGGTCGATCTGATGGGGGTGACCGCATTGGTGCAGGTAGTGTCGGCGTTGTTACTCTTGGTCGTAGCGCTGACGTTTGCCGTGTTTCCGGTTGTTGGTGGGCTTGTTGCGCTATTCACCACTGTCGTATTTTTCCGTAGCCTTGGCCATGCGGTGAATGTGGGGCATGCACTTGAGGATATGGGAAAAACAGTGGCCGTGATCTTGCTGTCGTTCCTTGCTGTGATTGTGGTGCTTTCGGTGCTGATGACGATTATGGGAATTGGCGGGCCGGATGTTGCCTCTGGAGATTTGCTATGAGTTTTGATGTCGCCGCAGTCCGTGCGGATTTCCCCATTTTGTCACGTGAAGTGAACGGCAAGCCGCTTGTTTACCTCGACAGCGGGGCATCTGCGCAAAAGCCTCAGGTGGTGATTGACGCGATCAACACTGCCTATGCGTCTGAGTATGCGAACGTGCATCGCGGGCTACATTACTTGTCCAATCTGGCGACGGAGAAATATGAGGGCGTGCGTGGGACGATTGCGCGCTTCCTTGGGGCGAGCGACGAAAATACCATTGTGCTGAATTCAGGCACGACCGAAGGCATCAACACCGTGGCCTATGGTTGGGCGATGGAAAACATGTCCGATGGCGATGAAATCATCCTGTCCGTCATGGAACACCACGCCAATATCGTGCCGTGGCATTTCCTGCGTGAACGCATGGG
>DQCL01000121.1 GCA_003533975.1 Octadecabacter sp.
GTCCTTGAGCTTTTCGACCATCGCACGGCCACGCATTTCGGCGCGATCCCGATGCACCATCATAGACAAGGCATCCACAGGTTCATCGTTGACCAGCACGGACATCTTCACGAGGTTGTCCTCGCGGTATCCGATCATTTGATAGTCAAATGACGCATAGCCTTTGGTGACGGATTTCAGGCGGTCGTAGAAGTCGAACACCACTTCGTTGAGCGGCAGGTCATACACCGCCATCGCGCGGCTGCCCGCATAGGTCAGGTCTTCCTGAATGCCGCGGCGGTCTTGGCACAGCTTTAACACCTCACCGAGGTATTCGTCCGGCACAAGGATCGTCGCCTTAATGCGCGGTTCTTCGATGTGGTCCACATGGGTCATGTCGGGCATGTCGGCGGGGTTGTGCAAATCGAACGACGTGCCGTCGCGCATGTGCACGTGGTAAATCACGGACGGCGCGGTGGTGATCAGGTCAATGTCATATTCGCGCTCAATCCGGTCGCGAATAACCTCAAGGTGCAGCAAGCCGAGGAAGCCACAGCGAAAGCCAAAGCCCAGCGCGGCGGAGGATTCCATTTCAAAGCTGAAGGACGCGTCGTTCAGTGCCAGTTTATCAATCGCCTCGCGCAGGTCTTCGAACAGGGCGGAGTCCACGGGGAATAAGCCACAGAAAACAACAGGTTGCGCGGGTTGAAAGCCCGGTAGCGGTTCGACTTCATCGCGTTGGTGCGTGATCGTGTCGCCCACCCGCGTGTCGCGCACCTGCTTGATGGAGGCGGTCAGAAAGCCGATCTCGCCGGGGCCCAGCTCATCCACGGGGGTCATTTCAGGGCGGAACACGCCGATGCGATCCACGTGGTGAATGGTGCCGTTAGACAGGAACTTAACCTTCTCGCCCTTCTTGAGCTTGCCATCAATGATGCGCACCAGAACGATGACGCCGAGGTAGCTGTCATACCATGAATCCACCAGCATCGCCTTAAGTGGCGCATCAGCGTCGCCCGTCGGCGCAGGCAGGTGATGGACGATGGCCTCAAGCGTTTCGGTGATGCCTTCACCTGTTTTGGCGGACACCGCGATGGCACCGGAAGCGTCGATCCCGATGACGTCTTCGACCTGTTCGGCCACGCGGGAAACATCAGACGCCGGAAGGTCGATCTTATTGAAAACAGGGACAATTTCGTGATCTGCATCAATGGCATGATAGACGTTCGCCAGCGTCTGCGCCTCAACCCCTTGGGTGGAATCGACCACCAGAAGCGAGCCTTCAACGGCGCGCATGGAGCGCGAAACTTCATAGGCGAAATCCACGTGACCGGGGGTGTCGATCAGGTTCAGCACGTAGGATTCACCGTTTTTCGCAGTGTAATCAATGCGCACCGTGTTGGCCTTGATGGTGATGCCGCGCTCACGCTCAATATCCATGCTGTCGAGCATCTGAGCCTTCATATCGCGTTCCGCCACGGTGTTCGTGGACTGGATCAAGCGATCAGCAAGGGTGGATTTGCCATGGTCGATGTGGGCGACGATGGAGAAATTGCGGATGTGAGAAAGTGCTGTCATGGTGAGGATATGTAGGGGTTTTGGCGGATTGTCGAGGGGGATTTGGTGCGCTCCTTAGATGAAGCCACCCTCATCCAATTCATGCGTCAATCCAAGCACAAGCGCCTCAAGGTCTGTCACAAAATTCTTGGCTGATCTGAAACGGCGAACATCATGAACTTGTCGGATCAATCTGATCGCCTTGGGAGCCTCACGAAACCCGTCAAACAGTTTTTCAGGATCCAATCTCAAGGCTTCAAGTGTCGCATGGCGTTCGTTGCCCTTACCTTTCCAAGACATGACAACGTCTGTTTTCGCCGGTTCGAATTCACTAGTTTGCTTTATCAACCAAGTTGTCGTTGCTTTAGCACCTTTATCAGCTGGCGGAGGAATATCTACTGAGACAGTCGTCTTTCGATCTTGTAATTCACACAGCAACTCAATCGAAAGCTTGCTGTTTTTGAACATGTAACCGGCCGATAGCTCATAGGTTTCAGCCAATCGGTTTCGATCACACGACAAAATGGCGTCAAACTCTGCTCGCGCCCCCAATTCATGACGTAGGTCAACAACAGATGACGAGTAGTGGGCCAATTTCGCACGTAAATCACGTCGCTCCTGATGCCAGCCATGAACGATTTCGGTTATGCCAGGTGTTTTTGCACTGAAGCCGACTCCAACACCCGATGACTGAACAAATCCGCCCCATTCTTTGGGCATTTGATCAAATGTTACGATGCCAGAGTTTTGATCCCAAAAGAAACCAGCCGCATCATTTAGAACGCTTCGAGTAAGGTCCGATATATCTGGATCACGAGCAAACCGATCAACCATTGTACGCAGTTCTGCCCAAGCAAAATGGCGGATGTCCCGTTTGCGGCGTTTGTTCGCTGCAATATGGTACGGTAACTCAACTGGATTTCGAGCAAATTCATTGGAAATTGAAACGACGCAATCGACATCCAGAAGTGATGCAAGATGTGCATAATCTTGTATTTGTTCCGGTCGAATTTCACTTTTTCCAGCCTTAGCTTCGACAAAAGCTGCCCATTCCGACGAGCCGCGCTTGCATGTCAGCAAACCGTCCGGCCGGTGATCTGGAATTTTCGAGGACGGAAATGTAACTTCCATAAAGCTACCATAAGCACATGTTTTTCCGGCCCCGTACCCACACTCAGAAAGAAATTCGCCGCGCAATTCTGGCACCATTTCTAACAATCGCATAAACACAGACAACAGCGTTCGCTCAGGCTTTTTGTTCTTATCCATCAGCGTTGGCTTCGGGCTGGTTGGGCTTAACTCGTCAATGCATTTCACACTCGAACTCCTAATGATCAAACAATAGTGCATGCCCTTTAGGTCGAAAGACAAGAGACCTGCGCTCCTTTTACGGGTATTTCCCTTAAGGGGTGATCCGCACCGGAACCGAAGGGTGAGCGAGAAGCACCCTCCCCCTTCCCCAAACCCGTCCGTTGCGGCATACTGGGGGCAGCAGTTTGAGGCACCAACGGGGAAGACCCCAAAATAAGTTGGGCCCGTTAGTGAGGCGATATGAAGAAATTAGTAGTTTTATCAGCTTTGGTCGTATTGACCGCCTGTTCGGGCGGCAACCGGAGCAATTCAGGGTCAACGCGCGGTGCGACGGGCGATATTAGTCGCGCGTGTCTGGTCGCGGATCGGTCTGCCGCAAACCCACGCTTATGCGGATGCGTGCAGCGCGTGGCCAACGCTGAATTGTCGAGCCGTGATCGCGCAAGGGTGGCAACATTCATGGCAAACCCCGAAGTTGCCAACGAAACCAAGATCAGCAACAGCAGTGCAAATGATGCGTTCTGGGATCGCTACCGCGCCTTCATCACGACTGCGCGCAGCCAGTGCGGCTAGGGCGGAACGCCATCGAGAATTAGAAAACGGGCGCCCAGTTTTACGGGCGCCCGTTTTTTGTTTTAGTTGTCGGTGCCGTGACCCATGTTGGAATGATCCATCTCGCCGTTCATCGCGCCGTTCATCGCGCCGTGATCCTCGCGGGTCAGGTCAACGGGGATTTCAACCACAACTTCGCCCGCGTTTTCGAACATGAAGGTGATTGTGACAACATCATCCTGCTCGAATGGCGCGGTCAGGCCCATGAACATCACGTGCTTTGCGCCACGTTGCATGGTGATTTCTCCGCCTGCGGGCAGCATGAAACCTTCCTCAACGTGGGTCATTCGCATCACGCCATCAGCGTCCTCGATGTGTGTGTGCAGCTCAACCCGCGCGGAGGCATCCGACGTGACGCTGAGCAAGTGATCATCGACATCACCGTGGTTGTGGATGGTCATGAAGGCCGCGCCCGCCATTGCGTTGGAAGACCGCGCATATTGGTCATGGATTTCGATTTCCGCGAAGGCTGGCATCGCGAAGGACAGTGCTGTGACAGCACCCATAAGTGTAGATTTGAGGGACATTTGCCGCTCCTGTTTGTTCAGACTGAAAGTTGGAAAAGTGAAAGTGTGTTTTCAGGTAAACAAAGGGGGGCCGCGCGCCTGCGTGCCTGTGGGGATAACCGGAATTTGCAGCGCGGTTACGGGCGTTTGCGCCAGTGTTTGAATGTAGATAACCGCGCTATCAGCGGCAATGGACGTGTCGGTAACACCCATCAACGTCAATGCGCAGTCAGGGCAGATATGGACAGGACCCATCGGTTCGCCCTGCGCATCCAACGTGACAGTCTGCACGCCTTGACCGGTACACAGGATCACCTGACCCGATGCATCCCGCGCCATGCCACGCGCCATCGCCATTTGCTGCGAGGTCACAGCAATCAACAAGGCAAGCACAAAGGATAAGACGTGAGCGGTTCGTTTCATTGCGGAAACAATATCAGGCTTAAGTGTGCCATGAAAAGTGCGTAAAGGTCGCAACTGGCAAGATTTCGCTTTCAGCAAAATTCGCAGTAATCAGCGCAATTCAGTAAAGCTGTGCGAGTGGCGCTGCAGGACATGACCTGTCGTGGTCGGCGCATGGCGCAGCTGTTCCAGTTGGCGCGGTCCAAGTCTATGTTTGAAAATAACGCCACATTGGCCGTCACCAGCCCAACGCACCGTACCGGCCAGATTTCCAGCCGAGCAGCACAGGGTTACTTCATCTCCGATCACCAGACCTTGCACATCAAAAACACCGGCACCCGAAGCCGCGATATTCGTCAGATGCCCCTTTTGCGACCGCCCAGCCCATTTCAATTCGATGGGAAAAATAGTGGGATATCTATGTGCGCGATAGCTCATGCTGAGTCTCCTTGTTTGACAACAAGTGAACCCAAGAATTGAACAAAAGGTTATTGCTAGAATGCCCTCCTTTTTGTTCATGTATCGTTTACCAAAACCGCGGATTGGCAAACGAAAAAAGCCCGAACGCGATGTTCGGGCCTTTTCAATCTGTCTGGTCGAGAGACTTAAGCTTCGGCTGCTGCCTTGGCGATGTCTTTCTTGACCTTCAACGCGGCTGGTGACAGCTCAGCGTCTTTGGATTTCGCGAAGAACGCATCCAGGCCACCACGGTGGTCAACGGTGCGCAGGGCAGCGTTGGAGATGCGGAACTTGAACGTGCGGCCCAAAGATTCGGACATCAAGGAGACGTCCTGCAGGTTTGGCAAGAAACGGCGACGCGTACGGTTTTTCGCGTGGCTCACGTTGTTGCCCGTCATAGGGCCTTTTCCGGTCAATTCGCAA
>DQCL01000070.1 GCA_003533975.1 Octadecabacter sp.
CACCCCCACTGCGCTGGCGCGCCTGATCCAGCAGGTTCTCGATTAACAAGCCCATCCGCTTGACCGATCCGCGCATGAGGCCCACGACCTCCTTGGCGCGGTCGTCCAACTCCCGCCGCTCCATCATCTTGAGCCCGGCGGTCAGCGCCTGCACGGGGTTGCGCAGATCATGGGCCAGTATCGCGATAAAGCGTTCCTGCACATAGCTGCGCTTGCGTTCGTCGCGCAGCGCGCTGGTGCTGTCCGAGAGCGCTTCATCCGCCTCCAGCCCCTCGCCGATCATCTGGGCAAAAAGCCGAAACATCGACAAAACCCGATCATTGTTCAGCTTGCGCGGCTCCGGATCGATCGCGCAGAGGGTGCCAAAGAAAGATCCATCCGCCCGACGGATCGGGATCGAGATATAGCCGCGAAACCCATATTGCGCCGGGCAGTGGTGATTGACGTAAACCGGGTCGGTATTCACATCGTCGATGACGATCTCTTGGTCGAACTGGCGGACCTCATGGCACAGCGTGCTCTCGACATCCAACTCGTCCCCCGGCGTCAGGCCAAAGGAGATCTGATCGACCGCCCGGCAGGTCACCCAGCGGGATTCCGTTACCCGCGCCACGGCGGCAAAGCCCATGCCCGTTGCAAGCAGCACGGTCTCCAACAACGTCGGAATCATTTTATTGCGCGCGATCGCATCAATATCGGCTTGGAAATCATGCATCGAGAGATCTGCTCAGAAGGGCTTTGTTCACATTACGACGGCCCGAATGGACACATGTTAGAACGAATATAAGCGCGGCCGGGAATGGGTCAATGTTATGTTCTGTTGCCCCATCCGCGGGTCATGAGCACAGTTGCCCCCCATAACGAAAAAGGCCCCGATCCTTTCGGATCGAGGCCCCAATCTTCAAAGCATCAAGACTTAGCTCAGCACGTCAGCCGTGGCACTGGACTTGGCGATCGCCTTTTTGATCTTCAGCGCGTTTGTGGACAGTTCAACGTCCTTGGCTTTCGCCAGGAACTTGTCCAGACCACCGCGGTGGTCGACGCTGCGCAGGGCTGCGGCAGAGATGCGCAGCTTGAACGCGCGGCCCAGAGCTTCGGACTGCAACGACACGTCGTTGAGGTTCGGCAAGAACCGGCGACGGGTGCGGTTGTTGGCGTGGCTTACATTGTTGCCCGTCATCGGGCCTTTTCCGGTCAATTCGCAACGGCGCGACATAGCGTTTTCCTTGTTCATCAAGGGCCAGCAGCGTAGCGCGCGACCCTTTTTATCATAGCGTTGAAGCCCCGCACGCGGCATGGGCTGAATTCATTGAGCGGGAATTAGGTGGATTCCTTTGCCCCGTCAAGTGCCAAGGCACCTTAGAGGGCGCTATTCACACCTTTTCGCCGCTACGGTGCAGATGAATTCACCGCGCGGGTGGAAAAAGCTGTGAAATCAGGTCTTCAGCGGCTTGAGCTGCACGAATCTTACCTGCCGCAACGTCCTGTTCCAACGCCGCCATTTGGGATTTGACAGCAGCGTCAGACGTGAGCCGCGACAAAAGCCCCGCGCGCACCTCTTCTTGGAACCAAAACCGCGCTTGATCGGTGCGGCGCGCGTCCCAGATACCTTGTTCTTTGCGCCAATCGACCAGCGCCTGCATCTCTTCCCATGCGGCTGTGATTCCGTCTTCTTGCAGCGCCGAAACAGCCACAGCTTTCGGGAAATCATCAGGATCTTGCGGGCGTTTTCGCATCAACCGCAAGGCACCCGCATAATCCGCACAGGTGCGCATTGCTTGGGATTTCAAATCCCCATCCGCCTTATTCACGAGGATGATGTCGCAGGTTTCCATGATGCCACGCTTCACGCCTTGCAACTCGTCCCCGCCCGCAGGAGCGAGCAACAACAAGAACAGATCAGACATTTCCGCCACAGCCGTTTCGGACTGACCGACGCCAACGGTTTCAATCAACACCACATCAAAATCAGCCGCCTCACACAGCGCAATCGCCTCGCGGGTGCGCCGTGCCACGCCGCCCAGTTGGGACTGGCTCGGGGATGGGCGGATAAACGCATTGGGATCACGCGACAGCAGGTCCATGCGGGTCTTATCGCCCAGAATAGACCCACCAGAGCGGGTGGAGCTTGGGTCAACAGCCAGAACCGCCACGCGAAGCCCCAGCCCCGTCAGCATTTTGCCGAAAGATTCGATGAACGTGGATTTCCCCACCCCCGGCGTACCAGAAAGCCCGATGCGCAACGCTTGGCGGTCCGTTCCGACGGCCCCAAGCAGTTCGGCCGCCAATGCACGGTCAGAGTCGCGCGTGCTTTCAACAAGCGTAATCGCGCGGGCCAATGCGCGGCGTTCGCCCGCGCGGATTTTCTTGGCTGTCGTCGTAATATCCATAGGCGCTTTATGGGTTCACCGTCGCGCCGCGTCCAGATCAGGGTGTTGTGTTTACGCATATTTACCCAAATGGTTGAAAATGAGGTCTTCAACAGTGAAGAAGGGCACATGAACGACGCGCTCCCCATTGATGACGTAATGCCCGAGCTGATTGAGGCTGTGCGGGCGCGTGGCTGTGCCGTCCTGCAAGCGCCCCCCGGTGCCGGTAAAACAACGCGCGTGCCATTGGCATTGCTGGACGCAGGTATCGTGCAAGGCAAAATTGTGATGCTAGAACCGCGCCGCTTGGCTGCCCGCGCGGCCGCAGAACGTTTGGCCCAGCAATTGGGGGAAACAACAGGCGAAACTGTCGGTTACCGTATGCGCGGCGAAACCAAAGTATCGAGCGCGACCAAGATTGAGGTCGTCACCGAAGGCATCCTGACCCGCATGATCCAAAGCGACGCTGAATTGTCGGGCATCGGCGCGGTCATCTTCGATGAATTCCATGAGCGTTCCTTGAACGCCGACCTCGGATTGGCCCTCACACTTGAAGTCCGCGAAGCGCTGCGACCCGATTTGGTGTTGATGGTCATGTCCGCCACGTTAGACGCAGGCCCCGTCGCCGAACTCGTCAATGCTCCGGTTGTCACGTCCCAAGGACGCGCCTTTGCGGTTGCGCCGCGCTGGTTGGACCGGCCCTTGCGCAAGGACGTCCGCTTTGATCAAGCCGCCGCCGACTTGGTGGCGCAAGCCGTCAACGAAACCCAAGGCGGCGTGCTGGTCTTCCTGCCCGGAGAAGGCGAAATCCGCCGCGTTCAAGCGCGCTTAGACGGGCGTTTACCCGACGATTGCGCCGTTCGTCCCCTGTTTGGCGCCTTGCCGTTCGCTGAACAACGCGCCGCAATTGCGCCTGTTACCAAGGGGCGCAAGGTGGTCCTTGCAACGTCCATCGCAGAAACATCCCTGACGATTGAAGACATCCGCGTGGTTGTTGATTGCGGGAAATCGCGTCGCGCACGCTTTGACCCTGGCTCTGGCATGTCGCGTCTGATCACGGAACGCGTCACCCGCGCCGAAGCCACCCAACGCGCAGGCCGCGCTGGACGTGTCGCCGAAGGGGTCGCCTATAAACTGTGGTCAAAAGGCGAAGACGGCGCCCTCACGGCGTTTCCCCCCGCCGAAATCGAAGCCGCCGATCTAACGGGGCTCGCTGTTGAGCTGGCCGTTTGGGGTGGGGACGGCCTACCGTTTCTAACAGCCCCGCCAGAACACGCCCTAAGCGAAGCGCGTGTGTTGTTGACGGCACTAGGGGCGCTCGACGACGGCCGCATCACAACGCACGGACGCGCATTGGCAAAGCTCCCGCTGCACCCGCGCCTCGCACATATGCTGATACTGGGTGGCAAAGACGCCGCGCCCCTCGCCGCCCTCTTGTCAGATCGTGACATATTGCAGGGCGCACCGAGCGATTTATCCCTTCGCATCAAAGCACTATCAGGGGAAAGAGGGGCGCACCCCGTTCACAAAGGCGCCCGCGTCCGTGTCAAACAAGACGCGAAACGACTGGCAAAACTCGCACCCGAGTTGCCGCCGCAATCCCCTGAAATCTACGCAGCAATGGCCTACCCCGACCGTATCGCACAACGTCGCTCCGGGGACGAACCCCGGTATGTTTTATCCGGCGGCAAAGGCGCCCAGATGGACAGCGCAGACCCGCTTGCCGGGCAGCGCTTGCTTGTCGTGACGGACACCGACGGCAACCCAAGAGAAGCCAAAATTCGCACCGCTCTCGTCATTTCCGAGGCAGACATCCGTGCCGTAGCGGGCCTTACGATCAAGACCGTCAACAGCTGCGACTGGTCCAAACGCGACGGAAAAGTGCTTGCACGAAAACAAGAACGCCTCGGCGCAGTCGTGCTGTCAGACACGGCATGGAAAGACGCTCCGTCAGACGAAATCGCCCGCGCGATGCTCGACGGCGTTCGTCTTCTGGGCTTCAAATTCACCGCAGCAGACGAACGCTTTCGCGCCCGTGTCGCTCTCGTCCGCGCCCTTGATCCAAGTCTCCCAGATCTGTCCGATGATGCGCTATTGAGCACCCTGAACGACTGGCTTCTCCCCTACCTCAACGGCATCCACACCACAGCACACTGGAAAGCCCACGACACCCTTCACGCCTTGCGCGCGATCCTGACCTGGGAGCAAATGCAACAGATCGACCGCGAAGCCCCCGCGCAGTTCACCACGCCCTTAGGGCGCCATACGCCCATTGATTACAGCGGCGAAGCCCCCGAAATCACGCTGCGTATCCAAGAAATGTTCGGCACCACGCGCCACCCAACAGTCGCGGGCCGCCCGCTGCGCGTCACGTTCCTGTCTCCGGGGCAAAAGCCAATCCAAACGACAATGGACGTCCCCGGCTTCTGGGCCACCTCTTACGCGGACGTTCGCAAAGACATGAAGGCTCAATATCCGCGTCACCCTTGGCCCGAAGATCCGACCCAAGCCGATCCAACCCTGCGTGCAAAACCACGCAAATAAACGCCCTTACGCTTGTCTTTGTTACGTAAATATCCCGGGGGAGTCCGAAGGACGGGGGCTGGCCCCCTCTTTCTCCTCCCCCCTAAAGATCAAATTTTCAAAGAAAATTTGCGCCCCGCCCGCTGCAAGCGCTGATCGCCAGATCATCCCAACAGCATCAATCCCACCAAGGCCCGTGTTGGTCACGACGCCCGTCAATGTGCTCAAACCCGTGATATCCAAAAAAATCACGCTGCGCTTGGATCACATCAGCCGTCCCCCGCGCCGCACGCATCGTGTCCAAGAAACCCAACGCCGAGGCCAGCGCAGGAACCGGATGGCCGCCAGCAATTGCCGCACCGACGACGCGACGCAGTGCGGGCAATCCATCACGAATTACCTTTGCAAACACCTCAGAAAAAATCAGCTGGCCCTCAGGAAGGTCACCGCGAAATGCCGAGGCAATATCATCAAGCAAGGACGACCGAATAATACATCCCGCGCGCCAGACCTCAGCGACGCGGGCAAAGTTGATGGACCAGTCATACTCAACCGATGCGGCCCCCAGTATCCGAAACCCTTGCGCATAAGAAACGATGCGCGCCACCAGAAGTGCAGTTTCCAAGTCGGCTTCGCTTAAGGCCAATGGATCGCGTGGTGCATCAAAAATCGCGCTCCCCGCAACCCGCGCCTCACCTTCAGATGACCACGCCCGCGCGGCGACACCGGCTTCAATGACGTTGGCAGATTGGCCCAAACGCACCGCTTCGATGACCGTCCAGCGCCCCGTGCCTTTTTGCCCTGCGGCATCGACAATCACGTCCACGGCTGGCTGGCCCGATTGTTTATCTGTCGCGTGTAGAACCTTCGCTGTGATCTCAACCAGATAGCTTTCCAGCACACCGGCATTCCACTTCTCAAATACATCGCCAATCTGGGACGGCGTCTGCCCCTGCCCGTTGCGCATCACCCCATAGGTTTCCGCGATCAGCTGCATATCTGCGTATTCGATGCCGTTGTGCACGGTCTTCACGAAATGCCCTGCCCCGTCCGGCCCAAAATGGTCCGCGCAGGGCGCGCCATTGAATTTGGCCGAGATGCTTTCGATGACAGCGCGGATACCGTCCCACGCGGCGGGCGATCCGCCGACCATCATCGCGGGCCCATGACGTGCGCCGTCTTCGCCGCCAGACACACCCATACCAATATACGTGAACCCAAGCGCTTCGACCTCAGCGGTTCGGCGGCGTGTTACGTGAAAATCTGCGTTGCCCGCGTCGATGATCGTGTCGCCCTTGTCCAAAAGCGGCACGAGCTTTGCGATCGTTTCATCAACGGGGTCGCCTGACGGGATCATCAGAATAATCGCACGCGGCGGGGCCATCGCCGCGACCATGCTTTCAAGACTGTCCGCACCGTGAAGGCGTTCAGCAAGCCCGTCGCGTTCGGCTTCTTGCCGGAATTGGCCAACCACCTCGGGTCGAAGGTTCGTCACATGCAGTGCGAACCCCTTTTCGAGAATATTGAGGGACAGCGCGCTGCCCATGGTTCCAAGCCCAAATAGGCCGAGTGTCGCGGAGTCAGTCATCAGGTGCCCTCAAATGTGTCACCCAACGCCTATGCTGCACGCGCGGTGTCTTCAACCGCGCGCTTGTAAACAATGTTGTGACGCAATCTCGGTTTGCGAGGTTATTTTCCCAAGCAGAAGCGCATCACAGCCTTTTGCGCGTGCATCCGGTTTTCCGCTTCGTCCCAAATAACCGAGTTCGGGCCGTCCATGACTTCAGACGTTGCTTCATCATCGCGGTGCGCGGGCAGGCAGTGCATGAACAGCGCGTCATCCTTGGCCTTTGACATCAAATCGGCGTTAACCTGATAGCCGCGAAGCTGGTTGTGGCGGCG
>DQCL01000099.1 GCA_003533975.1 Octadecabacter sp.
GTGGTCATGTGCCGGAACAGCGTTGCCCGCCCCATCTCGCATTCATCCGCCAACCTTTTGGCGCTTGGGCTACACTGGCCAGTTTCCTTGTTGTGGAAATCCGCCAGTTGGATCAGCACGATCTTGGCAGCGGGCTTCAACCCTTTAACGTTCGCGGCCCAGATCAATGCCATGCCGCTCATAACGCAACCTGCCCTGCCAGAGACGGGTCGTTGAGGTAAGTGCCGGCTCCCTCACCGGGTTTTCTTTTTGAACAGCCAAGCATGTGCGAAAATTGGTTCGTCACTTGCCAAATTATCGCAACGATTTCAAAGGCCGTATTTTTGCGGTTCGTCAGACTAACTTGTTGTTGTCGCTGACTTGTGATTTGCCTACCGGGCCTACCACTGCAACAAATCGCGAAGACGATTTTTGCGAACCAGCACAAGGCGCGTTTGCAAAGCAAATGCGCAGTGCCATCCCCCCGAACGCCACAGCATCTGGTCAAGCACTATTCCGGACCCTCACCGTCCCAGTACAATCTCCGCTTTCAGGCCGCCCAGGTCTTCGCTTTGCCCCAACCGCAGCACGCCGCCATGTGCGCGTGCGATGTCTTCGACAATCGCCAACCCAAGCCCGACACCTGTGCCCCGGTCTTGGTTGCGTGCGGGGTCAAGGCGGGTAAACGGGCGCACCGCGTCTTCTCTCTGCTCTGCGGGAATGCCCGGCCCGTCGTCTTCGACACAAAACACCAGTGCCTTTGGGGTCATCGACACGCTCAAACGTGCATTACGTCCATAACGCAGCGCATTGCCAATCAGGTTTTCCAACGCCCGCCGGATCGCGAGCGGGCGCAGCGCCACATCGCCATCCCCTTCCATGACACCCGCTGTCACCGCCTGCCCCATGCGCGCGCCGTCAGCCAAAATCGTAGCGGCAAGCGCGATCGGATCCACCATTTCAGCCTCGCCCTCGGCATCGCCACGGGCAAAATCAAGGAACGCGTCCAGCAGCCCCTGCATATCGTCAACATCACGCACCAACGGGGCCGCTTCGTCTTCATCCATCATCCCAAGCCCAAGCCGCAAGCGTGTTAGCGGCGTGCGCAAGTCATGGCTCACGCCGGACAGCATCATCGTTCGGGTATGGGTCTGGCGCTCAATTCGGTTGCGCATATCTAGAAACGCATGCCCCGCCGCGCGGACTTCGTTCGCGCCCGCAGGGTGATACGGCACCACACGCCCGCGTCCGTATTCAGTTGACGCCGACGCGAGCCGCTTAATCGGACGCAGCTGATTACGCAGGTAAAAATACGCAATCAACGTCATCAATGCCCCAAGCACGATAAGCCAAACCAGCAATTGGTGCGGGTTGGATGCAGAGACCCGCCACCGCTGCAATTCAATCTTCATTGGTCCATGTGCGCTTTGAAACCATAGCTCCACCACGCTAGTGTCCGGCAAGACAACAGGCCCAAGCTCATCCACGCTCGCATGCAATGTACGTTCCACGACACGCCCCGTCAGATCATACCAGAGACGCGACCCCGATGCAGGCATTCCAGACGCAGGAACCGTCAACGTCAGCCCCAGCGGGGTGGCAACATCATCTTCAATTGATTTGATATCCGCCAAATCAGGCAAGGCATTAACCGCGCGCTGCACATATTTCAGATCCAACGCCACCGACCGTGTCATTTGATCCGTAACTTTTTCGAAATGACGTTGTACAATGCCGACCGAAATGACCAACTGAAGCGTGACAACAGGCAAAACAAGGATCAACGCCGCCCGCCCATAGAGCGAACGCGGCATGTATTGTTTAAGCCATTTGAAAGACATGCGATAAGCCATGAGGCGACGCTAATGCGAAATGACAGACAAGGAAACGCAGTATGAACAATCAGACCCCAAAGGCTGGTATTCCGGTGCAATTGGAAGACGGGTTATCTTGCGTGCTGGCCCCGAACCCTTCCCCCATGACCTATTGGGGAACGAACACCTACCTGCTTGGAACAGACAGCCTCGCCATCATTGATCCGGGGCCCGTGGATGATGACCACCTTAGCGCGTTGATAGCGGCAATTGATGACCGCCCCGTAAGCCATATCTTGGTGACACACAGCCATTTGGACCATTCCCCCCTTGCCCGCGCATTGTCTGATATGACGTCCGCGCCGATTCTCGCATTCGGCGACAGCACTGCAGGGCGTTCCGATGTGATGACAGCCCTCGCCGCAACAGGGGAAATGGGGGGCGGTGAAGGCGTGGATCACGATTTCCGCCCAGATATCCTATTGACCTCGGGTGAGGTCATTAACGGGGGCGATTGGAAACTCACGGCCCTCCACACGCCGGGGCACTTCGGCAATCACCTTAGTTTTCTTTGGGGAAACGTTGCGTTTACCGGCGATCATATGATGGGCTGGGCCAGCTCACTTGTCTCGCCCCCTGATGGTGATCTGACTGATTTCATGGCGTCCTGCACCGCGCTTTCACAAACCGCAATGACTCGCGCATATTCAGCCCACGGCGCGCCCATTCTCGACGCGCAATCACGCCTCGCCGATCTTGTTTCACACCGATTGGGGCGCGAGGCAGAAATTCTCACAGCCCTGCGCACCGGCCCTGCCACGCCGACAGACTTGACCACTCGTATCTACCACGACATCGCCAAACCCTTAATTCCAATGGCACAACGCAATGTCTTAGCCCATCTTGTTGATCTAACTCAGCGACACAAAGCCTCCCCGATCGGCCCACTTTCAGCCACTGCGCAATTTGTCCTGACATGAAGCGAAAAAACCTTTCAAACCCCCTAGACGCGCCAGAATCTCGTGGCTATACGGACGACGGTATTCCGGCGTAGCTCAGCGG
>DQCL01000334.1 GCA_003533975.1 Octadecabacter sp.
ATGTGGCTCGCGTTGAACATCTTGAACAGGTGGATGATGTGAACGCCCTCCGCCCCGTCAGTAAACGGCGGATCTGCGCGCCGCAGCACTGGACGGACTTTAAAGATGTGTTTCAACACGGCTGTATCAAGGTCGCTCAGCTGTCTGGCCTCAATCAACGCAGCGCCCTCAACCAAAGGATGGACTTGTAGTCCCCGCAAGAACCCCAGCGCATCGCGCGAGCGGTCTTCAGCTAGGTGACGGAGAAGGGTTTGCGATTGTTCTTCTGTTCGCAGCGTTTGCGCCTCAATGAACAATACAGCGACCAAAACGGCCGCGAGGATCACTGCCAGCGTCAGGATCGTTGCGTCCTTATCCATTCCAACCATATGCGCGACAACAAATCCCGAAAGGCCCGCCCCCAGAACGATCGCAAAAAACGAGACCAACGGCGCACGGTGCTGAGATTGCGAGCGGCCCAAAGAAACCGCAAGCCAACACAGGAACAGCACGCCCAACGGAGAAATTTGCGCCGGAAGATCAAGATAAACCATAAGAAAATCTGCCGCGGCGAAGGGAACGAGCAGGAATAGTGAAAGTGCTAATCGTTCAACGGTTTGGTTTTCTGCGACAGTCAGGCTGCCCTTGTCCCGCGTCAAAACGAGCCATGCACCAATGAAGAATCCGCTGAGTTGGAAGGTCAAAAGCCCTACGAGCCGCGGTGGATCAATGCTGTTTGACCACCAGAATGAGAGAACGGAAAATATCACCGTGCCGCCCACAACCCAAAACTTTACACCTTGTGGCGCATGCCTGCGCAACAAACCTTCGACCAAAAGAAGGACCGAAAGCGGTATAAGAGCTGCCCCTAACAATATGAAAAATCTGAAGAATTCAAACCCAGACAAGATCAGGAGCGCACGACCCGCAAACAGCATTGCCATGACACGCAGCCCCAGTAAAAAACGGCGGTTGAGCGGGGCCCAAGGATCTCTGGCGCAAATAACTGCCTGTAAGATAAGCAGCCCTGCGATCGCAGCAAGCGAAAGGAACAGGTTTCCGGCATCGGAGGCGGCTAACGTCATTTGAGCAAACCATTCAATAGCTTACACCCGAATGGGCGAAGAAACGCAGCACTGAATGCAGGTTTGGGCGCGAAACTGATGTTGCGCGTGGTAAATTCGGCATAATCAAACATCGCGGTCCCCTTTTACGGGCCGCAGGATGGAAAACGGTCGCGTGCTGTCAGACCAGTAAAGCACCGGAAGGATCAGGCGGCGAAGCGCAACGAAGACCGCCGTGGAAAGCACACCGATGACCGCAGTTTTCGGAACTTCACGGGTCAGGTAACGGCGGATCGCGGGTAAATCCATGCGGCCCAGCTGCAAAACATCATCGCCTCGCGCATAGTCCAACTCTGCCTCACAGAAGTCGTTGAAGGCCACATCACGGTGTTTTGGGGCTTCATCCCACGTCTTTTTCAAATCATCCGAACCGCCCGTGTAAGCGTTGGCAATGACAAAGCGCGTTTCGTCGAATTCTGCGTCCGGACCGACGCCAAACACATGACGATGGTTGCCCATGATCCGGCGTGCCATCAGAAGGTGGTTTAACGTTCGGCGCTCTGCGTTTGGTTTGGGCCAAATATCTGAAAACATTTCGGAAACCATGCCAACAACCGCAGGAACCTGTGTGACGTTTGAAATCCATAGAGGGCGGAATTGGTTGCGCACAAACAACAAGAAACACGTGAGGCCATAGAGCACCCAGGACAAACCGCCCGAGCGCAGGTCGGGGTCCACCATAACAAGTCCGAGGTGCAGCACATCAACCGGCTCGGGCTGCGTTTCGAGGGTCATGACAGCGAGCGCATTAAAGGCGATTGGCGTTCCGTCTTTGAGGGTTACCAACGTGATGATGGTGTCACGCATCCGGTCACGGTCCCCCGCAAAGACACCGTAGGTTAAGCTTCCTTCGTCCAAGGTTTTGGCTGCGATTGTTCGAATATCCGCAGTGAGAGCGTTCAGCTGCGTTTCTGACATCCAGCGGCCCGGACGTTCCATGATACGCACCATACGCGCGCGCCCGTTGCGCAGAGTCACGTCCATGTATTCACGCCGGAGCGATTTGAGGATGGGTCCGATCATGATCCGCCTGCAATGCCTGTTAAGCAGAAGCGTATGGCGGGGATGCGTGGCAAACAAGCGTGGAAACCCTGACCTTTTTGCGGCATTGGGATGCGTTTGCGCCTGCGGCGGGCGGCGTAAGGGGGCCTCGGCCCCCTCTGGCCAAAGGCCATTCACCCCCGAGGATATTTTCGAGACAGAGACAGCGTGAAGGTTAGGCTGTGACCCGTTTGCTGGCTTCTAACGCGAGCGGACTGAGGCCTGCGCCCCCGCTTTGGAGGTGAGCGGCGAGTTTTTCCAGCATACGCGGTTCCCAGAATTCTTTCAGGTGTGCGGCGACGCTGCCTGCTTTGTCAGCGTCAGGTTGGCTTTCGAAAAAGGTAGCTATTTGATTTGCCATGCGGGTTATTTTTTCAGGCGACATCGGGGGCCTCGTTGGATTGGGAAGGTTGCACCAAGATACGGCGCGGGTGGGTGAATATTTCAAAGGATTCATCGCGCGCGAGGGCAACGAGTGTTATGTTTGCGGCCCGAGCCGTGGCGACTGCAAGAGTTGTGGGAGCGGAAACGGCGAGAATAATCGGGGCACCTGCCATCGCAGACTTTTGCACCATTTCGACCGAAACGCGCGATGTCAGTGTGATCGCACCAAGGCTGCAATCGGGCGTTGCGCCAATGAGTTTGTCGAGTGCGTTATGACGTCCGACGTCCTCGCGGGTTTCCACAGCCCCCTGATCTGGAACGAAAAAACCTGCACCATGCACGGCGCGGGTTTGATCATGTAGGGTTTGAGCCACCCGTAGGCTTCGCATGGCCGAGATGACATCTTTTGGCGTAAGGGTGAGATTTCCATCAACCGCTGGTACGTTTCGCACAGCTTGGTCTAGACTGTCGAGACCACACAAACCACAGCCAACCGGACCCGACATCGCGCGCCGGCGAGAGGCCAAAGCGTCGGCCATATCTTCAGGAACCCACATTTGGACTTCGATGCCATTTTCATGCGTAACGACCTCAACGCTGTCGATTTCACCCCAGCCTTCGGTACGGGTAAACCCGCGACCGAAATCTTCCAAATCACAGGGCGTGGCCATCATCACGGCTTGGGTTGTGCCGTTGTAAACCAACGCCACCGGCACCTCTTCAGGTAGGTTTCGGGACGCCATCACAGCGCGGCCATTGCTCACAACGTGAGCCGATGCCGCGCGTGCACCTGTCATTCGGCAGCCGGTAGGATACGGCGCGATTGCTGCGCCTGTGCGGTATAGTCTTCCTGCCATTCGGACGGGCCGTTGGACAGGGCGACCTGTACCGCTGTCACCTTATATTCAGGGCAGTTTGTGGCCCAATCGGAGTAATCCGTGGTGATAACGTTGGCCTGTGTGTCAGGGTGGTGGAAGGTC
>DQCL01000242.1 GCA_003533975.1 Octadecabacter sp.
TAAGCCGGCTCACATAGGTCGATACAATCGATGCCAAATGCACCACCGGCCCTTCGCGACCCGATGAACCGCCCGTGGAAAGCGTGATGAACGATGCAAGCGTTGAAGCAAAGCCTTTGCCGCGCTCCACGCGGCCATCATAGAGTGCGGCACCTTCGATCACATCTGCAACGGAACGCACACGCGCGTCATCGGTGAACCGATCCAAGATCAGCCCGACTAACAGACCGCCCGCCATTGGAATGAGCAGGATCCACCACCAATCAAGTCGCGCCGCGTCGGTGCGCAAGTTCGCAACGTCATCCGTACGGTAGAGCCAAGCCTGTAGCGTTTCAATTCCGAAGCGAAACCCGATAGCCGCGAAACTTGCGGCAATGCCGACCAGCAAAGCGATGAACCAGAACTGCACTTGTGACGGGCCACGATTGCGGATCACGCTCCACATGTCACGCGAGGCTTGCAAGGCATCATCGACCCCTTGCCGTATCGCTGACTTTTGCGGCTCCGCCATATCTTTCCCCTGCTGCACGTCTGGCCCCTACCAAAGGAACCGCATAGTCTTTAGCCAAGCCAATGTAGGAGAATTCCATGTCCATCGACGCCGCCATTCGTGCGCTTTCCACAGTGTTAGGCGATAGGCTGTCGCTGTCCAAGTCCGATTTGGCCGCACACGGCCAATCAGAGACCTACTTTGATCCAATCGCACCAGATGCCGTCGCGTATCCGCGCTCTACGGACGAAGTTTCACAAATCATGGCGATCTGTTCCAAGCATCGCTGTCCAGTTGTTGGCTACGGCGCAGGTACGTCCTTGGAAGGGCATACATTGGCAATCCAAGGTGGCATCGCGTTGGACTTCTGTGACATGGCACAGGTGCTTGAGGTCAACAACGCAGACATGACCGTGCGCGTTCAACCCGGCATCACCCGCGAGGCCCTTAACGAAGACCTGCGCGCGACGGGTTTGTTTTTCCCCATTGATCCGGGCGCAAACGCGTCCCTTGGGGGCATGGCGTCCACCCGCGCCAGCGGCACGACGGCGGTGCGCTACGGCACCATGCGCGACAATGTCATGGCGCTAGAAGTCGTCTTGGCAGACGGGCGCATCATTCGAACGGGGTCTGGTGCGCGAAAATCCAGTGCCGGGTATGATTTGACTGCTTTGATGGTTGGTTCCGAGGGGACATTGGGGCTCATCACCGAACTTACCCTGAAACTTCAGGGTCAACCCGAGGCCACAGCCGCCGCCACCTGCGCGTTTGAGACGATCGACGATGCAGTTCAAGCCGTCAGCGCAACAATCGCGATGGGAATTCCAATGGCACGGATCGAATTTCTGGATGCTGCCAGCGTCGCCGCTGTGAACGCCTATTCAAAGGCTAGCATACCAGTATCCCCACACCTGATGGTGGAATTTCATGGCTCTGATCAGGGTGTGGCGGAACAGGCGGAACGGTTTGGCGAAATCGCTGCGGAATTTGGCGGGTCCGCCTTTGAATGGGCCACCAAGCCGGAAGATCGCACGCGTCTTTGGCAAATGCGCCATCATGCGTATTGGGCCATTCTCGCATCCCGCACAGGCGCGACCGCGATTGTAACCGACGTTTGCGTTCCGATCTCCAAGCTCGCGCAGGCTGTTGCTGAAACCCAAGCCGACATTGAATCCTCAACGATCCTTGCCCCGATTCTAGGACATGTAGGTGATGGAAACTTTCACGCCATCCTGTTGATTGACCCGAACAGCACCGATGAAAAACGCGAAGCGCAGGAATTGTCCGCACGCATGGCTGAACGCGCCATCGACCTTGGTGGCACAATTACAGGCGAGCATGGCGTCGGCATGGGAAAGCTACCCTACATGGTTGATGAACATGGCGCGGGCTGGGATGTCATGGCCCAAATCAAACGTGCGCTTGACCCTCAAAACATCCTTAACCCCGGTAAAGTTGTGCGTGTGAATGGTTAAGATAACCTGATGTGAAATTTCTGCACAATAGCAACCCAAACCGGATTACTCGGGAAGCAGCGACCTTGCGGCGGCACGGGCTTCTTCAGTGATACGATCACCGCTGAGCATACGTGCAATTTCATCAATGCGTTCATCATCCACCAAACCAACAACTGTCGACAATGTCGCGTCCTTAGTTTGGCGTTTCTCAACACGCCAATGATGATCCCCGAGGGCAGCAACCTGCGGGCTGTGCGTCACGACCAGAACTTGGCCCTGCCCCGCGAGCTGTGACAAACGTCGCCCAACAGCATCAGCAGTCGCGCCCCCAACTCCGCGATCAATTTCGTCAAAGATTAGGGTGAGACCGGACGCAGCGCCCGTCAAACAGACCTTCAGCGCAAGCAGGAAGCGACTCAATTCACCACCAGAGGCGATTTTTCCAATTGGACCAGCGGGCGCCCCCGGATTTGTGGCAACTGT
The DNA here is from genome assembly GCA_003533975.1 of Octadecabacter sp. Lineage (GTDB taxonomy): Bacteria > Pseudomonadota > Alphaproteobacteria > Rhodobacterales > Rhodobacteraceae > Octadecabacter. Next base: position 2,431 of record DQCL01000242.1, read on the forward strand.
AAACGCAACAGTATCGACCCCATCGGGTCCAGCGTCTGATTCTATAATTTCCGTAGCAAAAACAGCGCGTTCCATCTTTAACGGGGCCAGCTCACTCGCCATCGCCTTGTCGAGTTTCCCTGCCCACTTTCGCCGTGATGCAGTCAATTCACCCGTGGACTTGTCGTAGCCAGACTTCGCGACGCCCAGTGCTGCAGTCAAATCGGCGAGGTCCGACGCTCCACGGTCAAGCGCATTTAACCGTTCACGCAGCCCATCAGCGAACGGCCCCAGCTCGTCGGCCAGAACGTTGTGCTTGCGTGCAAGACCGCGAATCGCAAACAAGCGTTCTTCGACCTGCTCCAACTCGAACGGATTGAACGCGAGAGTATCGATGCAGGTTTCCACGCCAGCCTGCGCTTCGCTCAGCTCGGCCATCGCGCGTTCCAACGCAGCAAGCGGTGCTTCTAACGTGCCATCGGCTTGGTCCGCTGAATCGCTTAGCCAACGCATCGCATCGCCTAGCATACCTTCGGCCCCGTTCAGGCCAAGAGCCTGTTGTGCTTTGGAAATATCAACGCCGATCTTCTCTGATGCCTGCATTTTGCGACGCTGCTGATCAAGGTCTGCGTCCTCCCCGGCTGTCGGCGCAAGACCATCCAGTTCCGCAACCGCATGGCGCAAAAATTCTTCCTCAGCTTGCAACTCTGCAACGCGCTCTTGCGCAGCTGCCAGTTCCTTTTTCGCCGCAACCAAGGTTTTCCAAGCCCGACGTACCTTCGCCAGTTGCGGATCCAATCCGCCAAAATCGTCCAATAAAATACGGTGCCCACGCGGGTTCAGCAGCCCGCGATCATCATGCTGCCCGTGCAATTCAACAAGCGTTTCGGACACAGCCCGTAAGATTTCACCACTGACACGACGATCATTTATCCACGCGGTCTTTCGTCCGTCACGGCTGTTAATACGCCGCAAAATCAACCGATCGTCATATGTGAAACCAGCCTCACGCAGCACATCCCACGCGGCATGACTTTCGGCCAGATCGAACTCGGCAATAACCTCACCTTGATCTGCACCTTGACGTACAAGCTCCGCGCGGCCCCGCCAACCAAGGACAAAACCCAATGAATCCAAAAGGATAGACTTACCCGCACCGGTTTCGCCCGTCAGCACATTGAGGCCCGGTTGGAACGCAAGTTCCAGCCGGTCAATGATTAACATGTCTCGAACATCAAGGCTGCGGAGCATGCCTTAGCCTAGAGCCATTCGCCGCGTACCATCTGGCGATAGATGGCTGACAACCAGTTATCCCCGATGGATTTCGGCTCAAGCCCCTGCCCCGTCAACAACGCGAAGCTGTCTTCATACCACTCAGTTGACTGGTAGTTATAGCCAAGGATCGCGCCAGCAGTCTGTGCTTCTTCGACAAGACCAAGCGACAGATAAGCCTCAACCAAACGATGCAAGGCTTCTGGCGTATGGGACGTTGTTTGAAAATCTTCTACAACAATCCGGAAACGGTTGATCGACGCTGCAAAGTGGTCGCGCTTTAGGTAGTAGCGACCGATTTCCATCTCTTTTGCAGCAAGGTGATCAAAGGCGAGGTCGAATTTCAGCACAGAAGAACGCGCATATTCGCTCTCGGGGTAACGTTCAATCACCACGCGCAATGCCTGAAGCGCTTGGAACGTCAGGCCTTGGTCACGGCCGACTTCGTCAATTTGGTCGTAGTACGACAACGCCAACAAATACTGGGCGTAGGCTGCGTCGGAGTCGGCTGGGTAAAAGTCGATGTAGCGTTGCGCTGCCGCGCGGGAATTCGGGTAGTCCTGATCACGATGATAGGAAAACGCCTGCATAATCAACGCGCGTTTGGCCCATTCGGAATAAGGATATAGGCGCTCTATCTCACCGAAATAGAAGGCGGCATCATCGCCCTGCCCACGTTCGAGTTCAAACTCACCTCGTTCGAAAATCTCTTGTGCAGAGTATGCATCCAGAGCACCTGGCGCCCGCGTATCAAACGAGCCGCACCCGGCCATCAAGCCAAGCGTAAGCAAGCCTGTAGCCAGACCTTTACGAAGTTTCAAAATGCTGCTGCGGCCTGACATTGAGGCGCCCCCGCTCACGTTTATTGTCCGAACATATGTTCTCATTGAGAGTGGTCTAGCACATAAATATGGGGTGCAAAATGCCTTTTGCATCACGATCTCGCCGATTAATGAATGTCAGTATTTTAGGCGACAGCAGGAACGTCAGTCCAACGAAGACCAACACCCGGCAAACGGGCCGCAGTCGCCACATCAGCATCGCGCCAAGTCCAAGCGTCAGGGTCATTAAACAACGCACAGAGCAAGGCGTTCGTGACAGCATGTCCCGCCTTAGACCCCGTGTAGCGGCCCAAAATTGGCGCGCCAGCCGTATACAAATCACCCAATGCATCCAACATCTTATGGCGCACGGCTTCGTCTTTGTGGCGCAATCCACCGGGGCTAAGAACCTCAGCGTCGTCAACCACAACTGCGTTTTCAAGCGTACCGCCAAGGGCTAACCCTTGTGCGCGCATCGCGTCCACATCAGAGGAACGACAGAACGTACGGCTGTTGCTCAGCTCCCGCACGAAGGCACCGTTAGACATATTCAATGTTTTTTCCTGATGACCAATCGCGCGATCAGAAAAGTCGATTTCAAAGCGAATATGCAGCGTTTCAGCAGGGACAAGGCATGCGGTTGCATCGCCGACAGTAACCGAAACCGGTTTCAGCACTTCGATCACACGCAAAGGCGCGTTCAAACGACGAACGCCCGCGTGCAGGAATCCTTCAACGAATTGTGCCGCAGACCCATCGAGGATCGGAACTTCTGGACCGGTCACTTCAATCAGCGCGTTGTGCAGCCCGCAACCGGCGAGTGCGGCCATGATATGCTCAATCGTGGAAACAGATGTCCCTGCTGCGTTTTCAATCCGCGTGTTCAGCGGTGAAACAATGACGCGGTGCCAAAGTGCCGGAACATCTGCTTTGGATGCATCAACATCCATGCGGCGAAAGATGATTCCATGATCGGCTGGTGCTGGACGAACAACAACAGACACAGGCTGCCCGAGGTGGAGCCCCTTGCCTTCAAATGCCACTGTTGTGTCGAGAGTCGTTTGCACAATTAGAACCTTGTTTTGTTGAGAAAGGCTTAAGAGGTGGCGGGTCTTCCCTCAACACACTCTTTGCAACGGACTGAAACATCAGTGTTACAAAGCGGCACAAAACTGCCAACCCTGACGCATCGACGCGGCAAGCGCCTGATGCACAACGAAAAAGGGCTGCCAAATGGCAGCCCTTCTTGGAAAATTGTGACCTTACGTCACAGCATTTCTAGTTCGCTTGGCGACGCAAGAACGCTGGAATTTCGATGCGTTCTTGGTCTGCATCAGCCTCAGACACCGGAGTAGCCCCTTCGCGCAGGGTCGCAACTGGTGGCTGCGGGCGCTCTTTGCCTTCTTCGTTATGGCCAGTCATGCGGCTGATCAAGCTGTTCAAACCACCCATCCGCGGCTTTGCGGCCTCTTCGGTTTCCACGGGCTCAGCAACTGGTGCCGCTGCAGGTGCGCTGCGGGTCGCTGCTGTGCGCAGGCGATCCAACGTTTCTTGGCTTGGCGTACCAATGGCAGGGCGCTGTGGTGCTACGAATGCGTCAGTCGGCGCTTCGATTTCAGGTTCTGCGCGTGGCTGGTAAGCAGCCGGTGGCAGATCAGCTTCTGCTGCAGCAGCGACTGCAGGTGCGTCAAATGTTGGCGCAGCAGGGGCTGTTGTTTCGTCAAACAATGTTGGCTCTGGTGCGGCTTCAGCTGCAACCGCTGCAGGTGCCTCAACCGGAGCAGGCGCTTCCACTTTCACTTCAGCAGCAACTTGCTGCGTCAAAGGTGCTGCCATCGGGCGACGTGGAACCGGCATGTCGGAGGTTTTCGCAACAGCGTCGATACCAGTGGCCACAACGGACACGCGCATCTTGCCTTCCATGCCAGTATCCAATGTGGACCCAACGATGATGTTTGCTTCTGGGTCGACTTTTTCGCGGATCTTGTTTGCTGCTTCGTCGAGTTCGAACAACGTCAGGTCGTAGCCGCCTGTGATGTTGATCAGAACGCCGCGCGCGCCTTCCAAAGAAATCTCGTCCAGCAGTGGGTTCGCAATGGCTTTTTCTGCCGCTTGAACAGCACGATCTTGGCCGTCAGCTTCGCCCGTACCCATCATCGCCTTGCCCATTTCGTCCATTACGGCGCGAAC
>DQCL01000014.1:0-8256 GCA_003533975.1 Octadecabacter sp.
CCATCAGGGCTGTCTCGTGTCAAATATCATAGCTCTTTGTAGGGGGGATGTGGTTACCAACAAACTAACAACACGGGAAAAGTTCGACTATTGTGCAGCGAATGCTTGCAGTTGCGGTAGCGTCACACGAAACGCCGCGCCGCTTTGCCCTGGAAGATAGGTTACATCCCCGCCAAGCGCGCCCATGATCTGGCGGCAAATCGCAAGGCCAAGACCCGCTCCTCCAGCTTTACCCTCATCCTCAAGTCGCGAGAACTTCTCAAAGATCATGGATTGGCTTTCCTTTGGAATGCCTGCGCCATTGTCGCAAAAATCTACGACCGTTACACCGTCCAACTCACGCACAATGATCCGCAATTGCGGCGCCTCGGATGTACAGTATTTCGCCGCGTTGCTGATTAGATTAATGAACACCTGCGCAAGTCGGTCCAAATCCGTGTTGAGGTTGACAGTTTCATATCCAGACTTACGGGTAATCTTGAGTTTCCCAGTGTCCGCGCCAGAGGCTATCACAGCGCGATCTAACACGTCAGCCAAGCTGCCCTGCCCCATATTCAGCTGCACTTGGCCGCTTTCAAGCACACCAAGGTCCAGCAGGTCATCAAGCAGACGTGTCAGGCGATTGGATTCTTCATGGATGATTCCGGCAAAGCGTTTGCGCGCATCATCCTCCACTTCGCTGTCGCGCAATATATCCGAGAACGAGCGGATCGAGGTCATTGGCGTACGCAGTTCGTGGCTAATCTGGCTAAGAAATGCATCTTTCTGGATCGACAGTGCCGTTAGCTTTTCATTGGCTTCAAGAAGGGCGCGAGCAGTGCGTTCTTGTTCGGCACTTTTCGCTTCCAATTCGCTGGAGTATTCCATGATCTGCGCCGTCTCATCCGCCACCGCAATGAGGTCTTCTACAGATACCATCGTGCCTTCGGTCAACTGACCGATCATCGCATGCGCTGTAGCCGCCCCCACGGAACCGGATAACTCACGTTCCAAACGCCCAATGAAATCGGGTGTAACGTCAGGCAAGAATCCGGCCTTCCCTTGTGACTTGGCCTCAGCGCGGAATGTTTCCTGCGCGACAGAGCCACCAAGGATACGCTGCGCCATGACCAGCAAGTCTTCGGCTTGCGCCGCAGATTGCGACCACGTCCGCGCACCGGTGGAATAGTCGAACACATTCACAAATTGCGCGCCTTGCAAGCGTTCCAACGGGTTCGGGAATGTCAGGAGTGAGACCAATATAAAGGATGTGGTGTTTAGAAACATCGACCAGAATAACGCATGCACAAACGGATCCATTCCTGTGATCCCGAACAGTGCCTGCGGGCGAAGCCAACCGACCCCAAAGGGTCCGTTTTCGAACACCGATTGGGATATGGCACCGTCGACGCCAAAACTCGGCAAGAAATGCGTCCAAGCCCAGACAGTGAAGCCAACAACCAGTCCCGCACCTGCGCCCCACCGGTTTGCGCCACGCCAAAAAACGCCACCAATCATCGCCGGCAAGACCTGCACAACGCCCATGAATGACACGACCCCAATGACGGCCAAGGCCGTACCGCCGCCAGACAGGCGGAAATAAATGTACCCAAATGCCAAGATCATACCAATAGAAATACGCCGCGAAGTAACAACAACGCGCCGCACGTCACCGGACACCACCGCACCAGGTGTGCGGGCGTTCAACCAGCTCGGCACGATAATGTGGTTGGAGACCATCGTCGCCAAAGCCAAGGTCGCCACGATCACCATTGATGTTGCAGATGAAAACCCGCCAAGGAAAGCCAAGATCGCAAGGCCCTGACGCCCCTCACTGAGCGGCAGCGTCACGACGAACAAGTCGGGGTTCGCACCTTGTGGCATTAGATCCAGCCCGACAACCGCGATTGGAATCACGAACAGACTCATCAGGAGTAGGTACGCAGGAAACGCCCAACCTGCGGTGCCCAACACGCGCTCGTCAGAGTTTTCCACCACCAAGACTTGAAACATCCGCGGCAAACATAGAAATGCGCCGCCGGAGACGAAAATCAAGCCGACCCAACGCCCCGAAATCGGGTTCCACTGCGATTGTGCCGAGGCGTCGATTAAGTCCAGCGTTGGCCCGACGCCTCCGGCAATGCCCCAGACTACGAAGATCCCAACCGCCAAAAGCGCGAAAAGCTTCACCACCGCTTCGACAGCAATCGCCAATACGATCCCGTGGTGACGTTCATGTGCGTCAAGATTTCGGGTTCCGAAAACCACCGTAAACACAGCCAGCCCAACCGCGACCCACATCGCAGCCCTGTTCAAGTCTCGTGGCAGCCACATCTCACCACTACTTGCTGCGAACACCCCGATAGACTGCGTAACAGACTGAAGTTGCAACGCAATATAAGGCGTTGTACCAACAATCGCGAGGACCGTTACCAACACGCCCAGCACAGTGGACTTACCGTAACGGGACGAAATAAGGTCAGCAATAGACGTAAGACGTTGCGTGCGCCCTATGCGCACCAGTTTGCGCACTAACCACCACCACCCGATCATCACCAAGGTCGGTCCCAGGTAGATCGTTAGGTATTCAAGACCGGAGCGTGCGGCGTTACCCACCGCGCCATAAAACGTCCACGCTGTGCAATAAATGCTCAGTGATAATGTGTAGATTGTCGAAGACCGCAACCAGCCGGTTTTCCCCTGTGCAGCGCGGCGTTCCGCAGCAAAGGCCACCAAGAACAAAAACGCCACATAAACCAGTGACACCAAAATGAGCAGGTTAAACGAAATCATTCGCCGGCGCGCGGGGTTCGCGCCTCTTCGTCGCGAGAAGCATCACTTAGACGCAGCACTCGAGACAACAAAAAAGAGACAACAATCAGTAGAAACCAAAGGCCGAATATATAGGTAATTCCGTCACTTGTTAGGCTTTGTTCAGGCGAATTACGGGGCCACATCAGTGGCAAAGCCATCAGCACGAGCGCTACGACAGGAAGCAGTCTCGCACCATCACGTATCCGGCGTTGACGGTAGCTGCTTCGCTCCAGAAACTCAGATCGCGTTGACTTGATCATGCCACCGTCACCACTGCGTTACGGCGTGGCCAATGCGCGAACGCTTTCCAGCACGTCTGCATTTGAGAACGGTTTTGTCATAAACCGCGTTGCCCCAAGACCAATCGCCATCTCGCGGTCTTTAGCTTGGCCACGGGCCGTCAACATCATTACGGGGACATTCGCAGTCGTTTCTTGTGCCTTCAAGTCGCGAAGGATGTCGTAACCCGACCGACCGGGCAACATAACGTCGAGAATGATCAGATCGGGGACGCTTTGCATCACCTTATCCATCGCCGTCTCGCCATCGGAATGGGTATGAACGGTCCAGCCATCCTTGCTCAGGATATAACTGATCGCCTCGATGATATTCGGCTCATCTTCGATAAGCAGGACGCGTTGCCCCATGGTGTCATACCCTCCCAAAGGTCTGAAATCCGCGCCCCAAGCTCCCCATTGGAGCGAACAAGGTGACTATCGCGTTAACTGAAAGCGAAGTCAAAGGTCCGAGACTTAAACAAGGCTCGGATGCCTACGACTGGCGCATTCTTTCACGGTGCATACACGGCACCCCGGCCCCACAACGTCTGGCACATCTTCATTTTTAGCCGGCCGAACCAGCATAGTAGCTGTGACCCGCGGTTCATTTGAAAAAGACACACCCCCAACAGGCGTGGCAACCGCGAAGCATTCAAAGGGCGTATGGGCCGCACCAGGAAGGCGCACAACGCGACGGATTGCCCTACCCGGTTGCGTTAGCGCCTGAAACAGGGGCCACAAAGGGCATGCTGCGCCAGACCGCGGAAGACGGAAATCCAACACCGGCTTCTGGAACGTCACCACCCCTGCGGCATCACACACAGCCAAGCCCATCAGTGGATGGTCCCTGTCGGTTGGCATATGTGCCAAGCGCCTGAAGATCATATCAAGCGGAACCCCGAACCTTGCGGCCAAACGAGCGGGATCATGCGCTAGGGTGTGGGCGGCTTGACTGAAGGCGCCCAATGGTAGGCGTTCAGCATCTTTACGGGCGAGACTGGCCCAGTCCTGCAAAATCACACGCGCCACTGGGTCACCAACATCGTCAAACCGTATCTCCTCTCCCGCATCAATGCCGGAAAAGTAAAACGCGGACTCAGCCAACCTTGCTTCGACTTGCTCCATCGCGGACACGGTTTGGGTATCACCGGCTTCCATCTCCATATCCAAAAAACCCAACAACGCCTGACTACTTTGTGCCAATCGTGCGGAGTCTGTGTCGATGTTGGTGTGAAAGCGTGCCTGCCATTCGCGGTCCAAATCCGGCGTTTCGGCCAGAATACTCGCGGTTGAGCGGATCGCGGTTGCCGTCGAAATAACCTCATGCAGGGAATTGGCGATTTGGCTGTCATGGGCCAGCCTGTTGCTTAATGCTTCGGTGCGCTCTTCAAGCTGTGCGATACGGCGGCGCTGCGCGGCAACCAAGGCCGCCCACCCCGGAAAGCGTGAGACCAGTTCTTCGGCGCGGGCGTCTTCAACTGTCGCCTCAGGGAATGCGGCAGCGGCTTCTTTAATCGGCAACAGAATAGCGTCTGTCGTATTATCCGAAAGAAGTGCTGCATCGATCTGCAGAACCTGTGCCAGATCGGTCAAAAGTTTCCCCGCGATTCTGCGGCGGTTGTGTTCAATAAGGTTCAAGTAGGAGCCCGAAATGCCGACCACTTTGGCGACATGCGCCTGCCGCAACCCGAGATCAAGCCGGCGATTGCGCGCTCTTGTGCCTGTCAAAACCCGATTAGGCATTTAGATTTCCTTAACAATTTCATCATGCTTCTGCAGTGCTTAGATAATTTGTTTACAATATACTGCCCTGCCGCGTCGATGTCTTTACAAAACTTTGNNGGCTACTAAAAGCATGTGCAGCCGGGCGGGAGGCCCAAGATCGCAAGATTGCTGCATCACTCTAGGGAGGATACTTAAATGTCCAAATCAAACTTTACACGTCGTGGTGTACTTAAGACTGGTGCCATTGCTGGTGCTGGCCTGACACTGCCAACATATCTACGCGCTCAGGAAGCTGGCTTCACGAACGCGCCAGGCGCTTCTGATGTCATTCTTGGCTTCAACGTTCCACAATCGGGTCCCTACGCGGACGAGGGTGCAGACGAACTGCGCGCCTATGAGCTCGCTGTTGAGCACCTGAACGGTGGCGGCGACGGCGGCATGCTGAACACGTTCAGCTCCAAAGCTCTCGACGGTACAGGCATTCTGGGTCGTGAAGTAAAGTACGTGACCGGTGACACGCAGACAAAATCCGACGCGGCGCGCGCATCTGCACGTTCCATGATCGAAAAAGACGGCGCAATCATGGTTACGGGCGGGTCCTCCTCCGGTGTGGCTGTTGCTGTTCAGGCTCTGTGTCAGGAAGCTGGCATCATCTTTATGGCTGGCCTCACACACTCCAACGACACAACCGGTAAAGACCGCAAGGCCAACGGTTTCCGTCACTTCTGTAACTCCTACATGACAGGTGCCGCACTGGCGCCGGTTCTGGCAGCTCAGTACGGTACAGACCGTAAGGCCTACCACCTGACAGCTGACTACAACTGGGGCTACACAACAGAAGAAGCCATCCGCGCCTCTACTGAAGCTGTTGGTTGGGAAACTGTAAACACTGTCAAAACACCACTGACACAGACAGATTTCTCCTCCTACATCGCGCCTGTTCTGAACTCCGGTGCTGACGTTCTGGTTCTGAACCACTACGGCGGGAACATGGTGAACTCCTTGACCTCTGCTGTTCAGTTCGGTCTGCGCGAAGCTCAGGCAAACGGTCAGAACTTCGAAATCGTTGTTCCACTGTTCTCTCGTTTGATGGCACGTGGTGCTGGTGAAAACATCAAGGGTATCCTTGGTTCCACTGGCTGGCACTGGTCCCTGCAGGATGAAGGCTCACAAGCATTCGTTCGCTCCTTCGGTACAAAGTACGGCTTCCCACCATCCCAGGCGGCGCACACATGTTACGTGCAGACGCTTCTTTATGCGGATGCGGTTACACGTGCAGGCTCTTTCGCGCCTTGTGCGGTTGCTGAAGCGCTCGAAGACTTCGAGTTTGACGGCATGGGCAACGGTAAGACACTGTACCGTGGCGCAGACCACCAGTGCTTCAAGGACGTTCTCGTTGTGAAAGGTAAAGAAAACCCAGAGTCCGAGTTTGACCTTCTCGAAATCGTCGAAGTTACTCCGGTTGATCAGGTTATGTACGAGCCAGATCACCCACAGATGGGCGGCGCAGAAGCCACTCTCGGTGAGTGTAACAACGGCGCGTAAGCGACATTGTAAAACAATCCGGGCGCGCGGCCTTTGCCGCGCGCCCACCCCCATCGCTGCACCCCCTACTCACATTTCCAATTTTCCTGAACCGAGGCCACGTCCATGGACCAGATCATCGTTCAAATTCTCAACGGTCTAGACAAGGGGTCCGCATATGCGTTGATCGCCCTTGGTTTGACTCTTATCTTCGGCACGCTTGGCGTCGTAAACTTTGCGCATGGTGCCTTGTTTATGGTGGGCGCGTTTTGTGCCGTCGTTACATCCAAAATTCTGTCCTCATCACACAAGGTTGTCGATGACACGCGCACTGATTTCCTTGGAAATCCACTTGAGGTAGATGTCTATTACATACAGGATTGGTTTGGTGAAGCAGCGGGTGCTGCCATTATGGATTGGGCTGTACCGCTCGCCATTTTGATCTCCATCCCGATTATGATCCTTGTGGGCTTCGTGATGGAACGTGGCTTAATCAAACACTTTTACAAGCGTCCGCACGCAGACCAGATCCTTGTGACCTTCGGTCTTGCGATCGTTATGGGCGAAGTCATCAAGTACTACTTTGGTGCGAACCCAATTCAGACCCCTGCCCCAGAAGCGCTTTCTGGCCGTGTCGATTTCGGCGTCTGGCTTGGCTACGGTCCTAACGCGGTCGTCTATCCGATGTGGCGCTTGGTCTACTTCTTCTTCTCCGCAACAGTCATCGCGTCTGTCTTTGCCTTCTTGCAGTTCACTACCTTCGGTATGGTTGTTCGTGCAGGCATGGCAGACCGTGAAACGGTTGGCCTTCTAGGCATCGACATCGACAAACGCTTCACGTTCATGTTCGGCCTTGCTGCCGCGGTTGCTGGTACTGCCGGTGTCATGTACGCGCCCATCGTTTCCCCTGCCTACACGATGGGCATGGACTGGTTGGTCCTAAGCTTCGTTGTTGTTGTTGTGGGCGGCATGGGATCTTTGCCAGGTGCTGTTCTTGCCGGCTTCGTTCTCGGCATTATCGAAAGTTTCGCGTCTATGCCGAGTATCGTTAACCTGCTGCCAGGCATTAACCAAATTATTATTTACGTGGTCGCAATCGCGATATTGCTGATCCGCCCTCGTGGTCTGATGGGTCGCAAAGGCGTGATGGAGGACTAAACATGCTAGGACTAGACAAAAAAGACAGCACTTTGATGCTGGTTGTAATCGGGCTTGTTATGCTTGCTCCATTCCTTCTTAACCCCTTCCCTGAAAGCTCTGCGATGGCGCAGTTCAATGCGGGTTACCCCGACTTGATGCAGCGTTTCGTAATCTTCGGGATCCTTGCCATCGGGTTTAACATCCTGTTTGGCCTCACTGGTTACCTCAGCTTTGGACACGCCGCTTTCTTGGGTGTCGGTTCATACGCAGCAATTTGGTCATTGAAGCTGTTCACGCTGAACGTCATACCTGCCATCTTGTTTGCGATTGTTGTCGGTGGCGTATTTGCCTGGGCCATTGGGAAAATTTCTCTGAGACGCTCGGGTATTTATTTCTCGATCCTGACGCTTGCCTTCGGACAAATGTTCTTCGCGATGGCTTATTCCGTTCTTACACCACTGACTGGTGGTGAGACGGGTCTTCAGATCAAGAACACTGACAACCCTCTCATTGGTGGGCCAACAGACGGCAGCATTGGGCGCGCGAACTTGTTTGGCGCTGAGATGGGCAACTCATTTGAGTTGGGCTTCGGCAACTGGTTGTTCACATTCAACCTTGGCTACTACATTGCGGCATTCGCCATGATCATCGCCTTCTACATGTCGATCCGCATCTTCCGCAGCCCATTCGGCATCATGCTTCGTGCGGTTAAATCCAACCAAAACCGGATGAACTACACAGGCCTGACGCCAAAGGTATACACCCTGTACGCCTTCGTGATCTCCGGCATGTATGC
>DQCL01000014.1:8324-8727 GCA_003533975.1 Octadecabacter sp.
GCTTCTGGTGAAATCGTGATCATGACCATCCTTGGTGGTGCCGGTACATTGATTGGCCCCGTCCTTGGTGCTGGTTCGATCAAATACATGGAAAACATCCTGTCCAAGATCAACAAAGACGTTCTTCACCAGTGGTTCGCGATGCTGCCTGATGGTTTGGAAAACTTCGTTGTTGAATTTGCTTACATCTTCGTGGGCAAGCAGTGGCACTTCACAATGGGTATCGTTTTCATGCTCGTAGTTATCTTCCTGCCTGGCGGCCTTGTTGAAGGCGCACAACGCCTCTCCGCTCGTTTCGGTCGCAAGAAGACAACAGACACCGCCGACAACTCCGCAAGCACACCTGCGGAATAAGGAGACAAACAATGGCATTACTCTCAGTCAAAGGCGTCAACAAACGCTT
>DQCL01000245.1 GCA_003533975.1 Octadecabacter sp.
TTTGATATCTTCAAGGTTAATCGCGCCAAACGTCGGTTCCAACGCACAAACGATATCGGCCAGCTTTTCGGGGTCAGGTTCGTTCAGTTCGATGTCAAAACAGTCGATATTGGCGAATTTCTTGAACAGAACCGCCTTGCCTTCCATTACAGGCTTACTCGCGAGTGCCCCAATGTTCCCAAGTCCCAGAACGGCAGAACCGTTGGTCACGACAGCTACAAGGTTGCCACGCGCGGTGTAGTCCTGCGCGGTTGCCGGATTGTCCTTAATCTCAATGCAGGCTTCTGCCACACCTGGGGAATAGGCCCGCGCAAGATCACGGCCATTGGCCATAGGCTTGGTCGCGCGGATCTCTAGCTTCCCGGGTTTCGGGTGCCGATGATACGCCAATGCCGCCTGTCGCAGCGTTTCTTTATGAGCGTCTGTGGGTGTATCTGCCATGTTTTTGCCAATCAATTTCAGGGCGGAATTAAATTAGTTTAACGTTAAACTATATTTCAGCCGCATGGAAAGCGCGTTGTTTATTCTGGGGGACATTATGCGCTCTCTTGCAAATCCGAAAGCTGAAACGCAAATTACACTAATGAGCCACTCAAATGACATTCGGGCCGAAGTCTGCCTGCCGACTTCAGCGCTCACCGCTGACATTGGATTCTTTACTAAGACGCTGAAGATGAAGATGGATTCTATTTATCCTGCAGACGACCCGAGTGTTGCCGTGTTTTCCGGGCACGGGTTGCGGCTGCGTTTAGACAGTTCTCAGGCGGGTGAGGCTGGGCAATTGCGTATCCTAACGGATGATGTGGAATTTGCGGACAGCCGTGCTCTGACCTCCCCTGGTGGAACGAGGGTTGAAATTGATGCGCTCAATCCACCATTATATATGCCGAAAACTGACCACGCCTTCGTCGTGCGCCGCCTTGCAGATCAGGCGCCGTGGGTCATCGGGCGCGCGGGTATGCATTACCGCGACCTCATTCCGAACCGTCTTGGCGGATCAATTATCGCCAGCCATATCCGCATTCCAGACGGTGGGCCTGTGCCTGACATGGTGCATTACCACAAAGTCGGGTTCCAACTGATTTACTGCTATCGTGGTTGGGTGGACGTTTTGTACGAAGATCAAGGCGGCCCGATCCGTTTGCATGCGGGTGATTGTTTTATCCAGCCGCCAGAAATTCGCCACCGCGTGCTTGAGGCATCAGACGGGATCGAGGTGATTGAGATTGGCGTTCCAGCCGAGCATGTTACTGAAATTGAACATGAAATGACATTGCCGACACCTGACTTGCGACCTGATCGTGAATGGCAAGGCCAGCGGTTTGTCCATAATGTCGGCGCTGATGCACCGTGGTCACCGTTCCGTCTTAGGGGGTTTATTGCCCGTGATACCACGATCAACGATGCCACCAAATCCGTCGCAGGTGTACAGGTTGTCCGGCGCGGTGACGGGATGCCAGAGTGGACAAAACATGACGCCGACATTCATTTTACATTCGTGATGGAGGGTGAGATGACTTTGGAAGGTGAGGGTAAAGACCCTTATCGACTGGTCGCAGGCGATGCGTTTGTCATCCCGCCAAACATGGCGACGCGTTATAGTGACCCCAGCGATGATATCGAACTTCTCGAAGTTACGCTTGCCGGAACGTTTACCACTTCAGCGGCTTGAACTTGTCGGCATTGCGGCCCAATCTGCCCTAAACAAAAGGAGCTGCCATGTCCTTACTTGATGACGCCCGCGCTGTGCGCGAAAACGCATATGCACCCTATTCGAAATTTAAGGTCGGTGCCGCACTGCGCACCCCGAACGGCACTGTTTATAGGGGTATTAACGTTGAAAACGTTGCCTACCCTGAAGGCACCTGTGCAGAGGCGGGGGCGATTGCTGCGATGTGCGCCGCCGGGGACCGCGAAATTGCCGAAATTGCCGTGATCGCGGATGCGCCAGCACCCGTGCCACCCTGTGGCGGGTGCCGCCAAAAGATCGCGGAATTTGCGGGTGCGGATGTGGTTGTCACTATGTCCACGATGGACGGCACGACATTGAAAATGACAGTAGCGGACCTGCTTCCCGGCAAGTTCACGGCCGATCACATGGCGAAAACCTGATATGGATGCACGTGCGATCATAGCCAAAGTTAGACGGGGGCAGGACCCAAGCCCTGATGAATTAACGTGGTTTGCCAATGGTTTGTCGACACGCGCTGTGTCAGATGCTCAGGCTGGGGCGTTCGCAATGGCCGTTTGTTTGAACGGGTTAGGTGACGAAGGGCGCGTTGCTTTGACGACTGGAATGCGTGACAGCGGCGATGTGATGAAGTGGGACTTGCCCGGCCCTGTGTTGGATAAACATTCAACGGGCGGTGTCGGTGATCCTGTTTCGCTCATTCTCGCGCCTGCGCTCGCGGCGTGTGACGTGTTCGTGCCAATGGTGTCGGGGCGTGGTCTTGGGCATACGGGCGGCACGTTGGATAAACTCGAAGCGATTCCGGGCCTGGGCACTGACGTGCCCCCTGCAACATTCCGTTCGATCACGCGTGACATTGGCTGTGCAATCGTCAGTGCGACCAAGGCGATCGCGCCTGCTGATAAACGCTTGTATGCCATTCGGGACGTTACAGCGACCGTTGAGAGTGTTGATTTGATCTGCGCGTCCATCCTGTCCAAGAAACTTGCTGCAGGGCTTGAGGGGCTGGTGTTGGACGTTAAGGCGGGCAGCGGTGCCTTTATGAAGACCCCTGCAGAGGCTATAAAGCTGGCAAATGCACTGGTGTCGACGGCCAATGGCGCGGGGACGCCGACAGCGGCATTCATTACCGATATGTCCCAACCGCTCGCCCCGAGTATGGGGAATGCCGTTGAAGTCGCCACTTGCCTTGAAATTCTGTCGGGCAACCGCGCCGCGGCACCGCGACTGCATGACCTAACGGTTGCGCTTTGCGCGCGTGTGCTGGCCTTGGCAGGTCACGCAGAAGGCGAAGCCGAAGAGCGCGTCACGGCGGCGATTTCATCAGGGCATGCGATGGTGTGTTTTGCATCAATGGTACGTGCATTGGGCGGCCCGCCGGACATTGCAGAAGACTGGCACACGCATCTTCCTAAAGCCCCTGTAATTGGGGATGTTCTTGCACCAAAAGACGGGACAATCGCGAAGATTGACGGTGAAGTGTTGGGGCTTGCCGTGGTTCAAATGGGCGGTGGTCGGCAAGTTGAGACAGACCGGATCGACCCGCGTGTCGGTCTTTCAGATATGCTGCCACTTGGCACGAAAGTGTCGCGCGGTGATCCTATTGCAACAATTCATGCGGCTGACGAAGACAGCGCGCAAGAAGCAGCGCTTGCAGTGCTTCGGGGGGTTGAGATAGGCGAGCTTTCTGAAATTGAAGACCTTATTATTGAGCGGATCAACCCATGACCCAAACAAAAAACCGCGCCTTCCTAGTTGTGATCGACAGTGTTGGGATTGGTGGCGCGCCAGACGCCGCAGACTTTTTCAACGGTGACACGCCAGACACTGGGGCCAATACGCTCGGCCATATCGCGCAAGCGTGCGCTGCGGGGCAGGCTGAAGACGGGCGAACCGGACCTCTTAATATTCCGACGTTGAATGCATTGGGGGCAGGGGCGGCCATGACGCTCGCAACGGGGCTCGACCTTGGGTGGCCCGCGCCAACCGTGCCTCTGCATCCGCGCGTGAAGTCAGCATTGGTAAGGATACGCCTTCCGGTCATTGGGAGCTTTCAGGTGTTCCGGTGCCGTGGGATTGGCACACCTTTCCCGATGCCACGCCGACCTTTCCAGATGACATCACCGCACGCATCTGCGAGCTGGCGGGGACCGAAGGCATCCTCGCCAATTGTCACGCCTCTGGCCTGCAGGTGATTGAGGACTTTGGCGCTGAGCACATCCGCACAGGCTGGCCGATATGCTATACCTCAGTTGACAGCGTGCTTCAGATCGCCGCCCATGAGGAACACTTCGGATTGGATCGGCTGCTTAAGCTCTGCCAAGACCTCGCGCCGATGCTGCATGACTTGAAGGTCGGGCGCGTTATCGCGCGTCCGTTTGTCGGCGAGAACGGAAGTTTCGAGCGCACGCTCAACCGTCATGACTACGCCATCGCGCCACCATCCCCAACCCTATGCGATTGGGCGCAGGATGCGGGGCGATCCGTGCAAGCGATTGGTAAGATTGGCGATATCTTCTCCATGCGGGGCATAGATGAAGTGCGTAAAGGGGCGGACACGACCCTGATGGAACATCTGTCAGACATGGTAGACACGGCGCCAGATGGCGGGCTTGTCTTTGCAAATTTTGTCGAATTTGACAGCCTTTATGGACACCGCCGTGATGTATCCGGCTATGCGCGCCACCTTGAGTGGTTTGACGCGGAACTTGCTAAGTTGCTGCCGAAACTGCGGGATGGCGATCTGCTTTGCATAACGGCTGATCACGGCAATGATCCGACTTGGGTCGGCACCGACCACACCCGCGAACAGGTGCCGGTACTTGTTCATGGCATCGGTGCCCGCGATCTAGGCCAGATCAATTTTGTGGATGTTGCCGCTTCCATCGCAGCGCATTTGAATATACCCGCGCTGGGCAACGGACGGAGCTTTCTATGACTTATAAGTCGATGCCAAAAGTGGAACTGCACACCCACCTTGAAGGCTGCGCACCCCCTGCATTTATTCGGGGTCTTGCCCAAGAAAAATCAATTGATATCAGCGGGATATTTAATGCGGATGGCACCTATGCCTACCGTGACTTCAATCATTTCCTTGAGGTCTATGAGGCCGCGTGCACGACCTTGCAAGGCCCGGAGGATTTCTACCGCCTCACCAAAGCGGTGCTTGAAGAAAGCGCATCCCACGGGATCGTTTATCAGGAAACCTTCGTCTCACCGGATTTTTGCGGTGGCGGGGATGTGACCGCTTGGCGCGAGTATCTGGCCGCAATGCAGACGGCGGCGGATGAAGCTGACCGCGATCTTGGTATTACGCTAAAGGGTGTCGTCACAGTGATCCGTCATTTCGGCCCTGAAGCGTCCAAACCTACAGCGACTTGTGCTGTGGAAACCTTCGGCGATTTCATTACAGGTTTCGGAATGGCGGGCGGCGAAATGGTTGGCCGTCCGGGTGATTATGCCTATGCCTTTGATATGGCACGTGAAGCTGGAATGCCGCTGACATGTCACGCTGGTGAATGGGGCGGGCCAAGCATGGTGGCCGAGACGCTGCGTGACCTTAAAGTTGATCTCATTGGTCACGGCATCGGAGCGATTGAGGATTCGAATTTGGTCCGCCAAATTGTCGAGAGCGGCGTCACGCTTGAAGTCTGCCCCGGCTCCAATGTGTTCCTCAAGGCGAATGTCTTTGGCAAAGGTCTTGAGCGGTGGGGCGATCACCCGATTCAGAAATTGCGCGATGCCGGCGTAAAGGTGACTGTCTCAACGGACGATCCGCCATTCTTTGGCACCACAATGACGGATGAATTCAACATGCTCGCTCAGACGTTTGACTGGACAGAAGATGATTTCAGAACACTTAACCAAACAGCATTAGACGCGGCATTCTGTGATGCAGACACCCGCGCTACCGTTGCTAAACGATTGGAAACAGAATGACCAAAATGCCCCATCTTACCCACGTTCAGCACCCGCTGGTTCAGCACAAACTGACCCTGATGCGCGACAAAGACACGTCCACGGCCGTGTTCCGCCAGCTCCTGCGCGAGATTTCGCAGCTGCTTGCCTATGAGGTCACGCGCGAATTGCCGATGACAACGAAGCGGATTGATACCCCGATGGAAGCGATGGATGCGCCGACACTTGAAGGGCGTAAACTGGCGCTGATTTCTATTCTGCGAGCGGGCAACGGGTTGCTCGACGGAATGCTGGAACTGATACCGTCCGCGCGTGTTGGCTTTGTTGGGCTCTACCGTGATGAAGAAACGCTGCAGCCCGTTCAGTATTACTTTAAAGTGCCCGACCACATGGATGAACGACTTGTGATTGCGGTCGATCCGATGCTTGCAACGGGGAATTCTTCGATTGCAGCGATTGATTTGCTCAAGAAATCGGGTGCAAAAGATATCCGATTCTTGTGCCTGCTTGCCTCGCCTGAAGGCATTGCTGCGATGAAGGACGCCCATCCCGATGTGCCGATTGTGACAGCTTCGGTAGATAGTCACTTGAATGACAATGGATATATTGTGCCTGGGCTAGGGGATGCGGGTGATCGTATGTTTGGCACAAAATAAGGGGGACAATCCCTTTACAATTTAGGCATTGTTCTGCATTGTTCCACAATATCTTGTGGGGGCAACTATGTATATTTTCGGCCGAACATCTGGCTTGCTATCAACTGTTGCGGTTGTTGCCGCGTTGATCGGCGGCGGCGCAAACGCGCAAAGCCTACGAAACTCAACTGGTCCAGCCGAGACCCCGCCTGCGTCGTTCACGTCTAACCAATACATTGATAGTCGTGGTTGTGTTTACGTTCGCGCCGGAATTGGTGGAACTGTGAACTGGGTTCCGCGGGTGTCCCGTAGCAGAGAACAGCTGTGTGGTTTTCAGCCGAGCGGTTCATCAAGCCCGATTGTGGCGCAGGCTCCGGTAGAAGCCCCGAGCCCCGCTCCAGCACCTGTTGTTGCTGCGGCCCCAGAGCCAGCACCGACACCGGCCGTTC
>DQCL01000196.1 GCA_003533975.1 Octadecabacter sp.
AGTTCTCAGTGACATTCAACAGGCGGTTTGCAGATCGCATTCATTTTGCGCATCTCAGAAACGTTCGAAAGGACCCGGATGGCTCTTTTGAGGAGGCCGCTCATCTGGATGGGGATACGGACATGGTTACTGTGTGTCGGGCGTTGCAGGACGAAGAGACCACCAGAACTGCACAGGGACGGGATGATGACTTGATTCCGTTTCGTCCGGACCATGGACACGAACTCCTGTCAGATTCCCAAAAAGGGACCGTCCCCGGCTATCCGCTAGTCGGGCGTCTCAGGGGGCTGGCCGAAATTCGCGGTGTCTTGCATGCCCTGCAACAGACATCCAATTCACCATAATGCAACAGCAGCGGGGCTTGGATACTGGGAACGTCTTCCGCTGCCGCTTGGCATTAGTGTCGTTTTTCTGTGCCGCGGCGAATGTCAGGTTCGGGAAAACCGGTGGATGGTCTCCACTGATCGGTCCAAAGCAGTTTTTTGCATGTTGGTCATGTTCTGCGACGCAGCTTTCCAAAACCGATCTATCACACAGAAGTTTTATCTCAATCGGTCAGAAAATTTTCCAATATGGCGTTGAACAAGGCTGGCTTCTCCAAATGCGACGCGTGGGCGCACCCGGGAAGGACTGCTAGACATGCTCCTTCTATGGACTGCCATAACTCTTCAGTCTGGCCCCAAGGGTAAGTTCTGTCGTGGTCGCCCCAAATGACTAAGGTCTTGGCCTTTATGTGAGGGAGGTTAGCGGTTCCGCTCCATCCATTCATAGCGTCGAGCCCGGCAAGGATTGCCTCAATTCCGCTAAGCTCGGCTATCTGCGCGCAACTCTCATAGGCTGGCGCATGATCTCTCTGCAGAAACCACGTTGCTGCGATCCGTCTGGCTGTGGCGTTCGATCCTTCGGCGGAGGCGCGGTCTTTTGAAGTGGCGATTGTCTCAAAACGCCCCGGTAAGACGCCGGTCGCACCTGTTCCATATAGCACCAGCCGATCAACCCGTTCTGGATCGCGCGCGACCATCTCTTGGGCTACCATTCCTCCCATTGAGTGTCCGACAAGATTAAATCGCTGAACGCCGCGTGTATTCATCTCACCCAAAGCCCAATCTGCGAATTCTGAGATACTGGTCAACGCGTCAATCTGCGCGTTTCCACCAAAACCGGGAAGGTCCAGAGCGACGATGTCGAAGCCTGATAGCGCATCCAGTTGCTGCTGCCACTGGCGACTGCCGCCCATCAAGCCATGAACAAAAACCAGCGACGTCACTTGCGCCCGCCTTGCACGATACGGTCAAGGATCATTGCGCAGAAGAGGATGGCAAAGCCTGCTAAAATCCCTTGCCCAACATTGGCATATTGCAGTGCTTCCAACACATCTTCCCCAAGGCCTTTTGCTCCGATCAAGGATGCAACGACGACCATAGCCAGCGATAGCATGATCGTTTGGTTGATTCCGGCTCGAATAGACGGTCCTGCCAAGGGCAGATCGACTCTGGTGAGGAGATACCACTTGTTTGCCCCAAAGCTTATTGCCGCCTCGCGAACGCTTTCTGGCACCCCGCGCAGGCCCAGCACAGTCAGGCGCACCACCGGTGTGCCACCGAAGATCATCGTGGTCACTACAGCAGCGGGCTTACCTGTCCCGAAAAATGCGATGACCGGGATCATAAAGACAAATGCGGGCATCGTTTGCATGAAGTCCATTATGGGCTGAATGGCTTTGTAAAATCGCGGACGCCGGGCGGCAAACATGCCCAAGGGGATGCCAATAAGGATCGACAGACAAGCGGCAGTCCCGAGCAAGGCCAGAGTAGTCATAGCTTTTTCCCAGAACCCCAAGAGGCCCATATAGGCCAAAAATGCACTTGAGTAGATGGCCATGCGCACACCTGCGGTAAGCCAAGTTAAAAGGACAATTAGCGAAGCGATCACAATCCAAGGAGTGCTGACGAAAACAATTTCCAGCGCATCGAGCACCAAACGAATAAAGTACGTGATCGCATCAAACAGCACCTCGCCGTTCAGTACCGCCCAATTGAAAAACGCTTCTACGCGGTCAATGCTGCCAAGACGAATGTCAGGATCAGTTGGGAAATCCGACAAAAGCTCAATGCGGCCTGGGAATGCGTAGTGCATCATGGCCGCAAAGGCGATTAAGGCCATGAAAACCGCACTGAAGACGATCTGCCCGACAGGTAGGCCCGAACGCACGGTGCGGTCGCTCATCCAATCGGAGAAACGTGCCTCTAGTGCAGAGTTTGCCACAACCGCCTGCACAATTTTAGCAATGACCAAGATCACAAGGCCTGTCAGCGTAACAGTTGGACCCGTCGCTGCCAGCGCATCCGCCTCCGCACGAATGCCGCCGATATTTGCTTCAAGGCTATCAACCGTTCGCTGAAACGCATCAATCCTATCGGAGTTGTTTTCAATAGCTGCTGCAAGCTGTTGGCGCCGCAAATCCAACGTGCCCTCGATAGAAGCGATGCGTGCCATGGCTGCGGCGCCAAGGTCACCGAACAACCCGCGTGCAATTTGCACCAACGCCAGTGTCTCGATGATGAGAAAGGGCAATGCCCAGTTCCAAAGCCCGCGTGCACCAAACCAGACGGGGCCAAACAGGCCAGCAAACAGGTTCAGAGTTGGCGTAAAGGTCGAGGACGCCCCGATCTTGTCGAACATTCGGATGTAATATTCGGGACTGGTGCGCACAAAGGTGCGGATGTTTTCGCGACGCTCCTCTGCGTAGGCTACTGCCGCTTCGCTTTCGGTATCCTCTAAGGGGTTCACGCCCAAGTCTTGTGCTGCATCGCTCATGAGACTTCGGTTCCTTCAATCACAGTGCGCAACAGATCAGCGCGAGTAATGACGCCTGCATCTTTGGCGCCCGCTTGGACGACGATTGGATTGTCATTGTCGATCGCCAGAGTGATGAGGGTGCTAAGCGTCTCTCCAGCTTCGACGCGCGGTGCCGCAGCGCTGATGGCACCGTGGGCTTTGATATGCGCATCTATCGGTTGCATGACTGCATGCGCGTGAACAACTTTCAAACGCGAGATACCTGCGACAAAGTCAGCCACGTAGTCATCTGCGGGCTCCATCACGATGTCCTCAGCAGTGCCCATCTGCACAACTTTGCCATCCCGCATGATCGCAACCCGATCGCCAATTCGTACGGCCTCATCCAGATCGTGCGTGATGAAAATGGTCGTTTTCTTCAGGATTTTGCTCAACCGGATGAATTCATCTTGAAGCTGGCGACGAATAAGAGGGTCGAGCGCGGAGAAGGGCTCGTCCATCAGCAAAACATCTGGGTTGGCAGCCAGCGCACGGGCCAGTCCGACGCGCTGCTGCATACCGCCAGATAGTTCATGTGCAAACTTGGCGCCCCATGCCCCTAGTTCCACAATATCCAGGATTGCTGCGGCTTGGCGCATACGCTCATTTTTAGGTACTCTGCGGATCTCCAAAGGCATCGCCACATTGTCCAACACAGAGCGATGCGGCATCAGTGCGAAATTCTGGAACACCATACCGATCTTTCGATTGCGAAATTCTTGCAGCTCTCGCGGACCCAGCGCCATCACGTCAGTGCCTTGAATTTCAATCTTGCCTGCTGTTGGTTCTAAGAGGCGATTAAAATGTCGCACGAGCGTTGACTTGCCGCTGCCAGACAGCCCCATAATGCAAAAAATCTCGCCGCGCTGAACAGACAGGCTGACATCCGCCACACCCACAACGGCATTAAACTCAGCCAAGACTTCCGCCTTTGTCAGCCCACGCTCACGTACAGCTTGCATTGCTTCCTTGGAGTTGTTGCCGAAAATCTTCCAGACGTTGGAAATTTCAACGACGGTCTCATGGGTCATTACACGTCTCTCTTGCTGAAAAGGGCAGAATCTCGGGTCCAAATCTGCGAGCCCAGGTTGCCTTGGAACCGCAGTTTTTCAAGTAAATCTTAGTTAGAGGCCAAGCATAGCATCGACACGATCAGAGTTCGCCGAGATCCATTCTTTTGCAGCTTCTGCTGGATCCTTGCCGTTGGCGCTGATCTCGAATGCCAGGCCAGAGACATCGTCAGCGGTAAGTTGGAAGTTGGCAAAGAACTCTGCAATCGCAGGAGAGCGGTCTTCGAGCGAGTTGGACCATGCGATTTGCACGTCCTTCAGAGCATCCTTAGTCGCAACAGAAGATTTCTCGTACCAATCGGCATCATCCGATGGCTGGATCATGATATATTTCGCTTCATCGAACGTTGGTTCTGTCAGCATTTCGACATCGAACATGAACCACACGGCGTGCGGTTTGTAGCAATAGAAGGCATAGCCCTCACCCTTTGCAATGCTGTCCTTGATGCGAGCCGTTTTCACGCTTTCCTCAGCACGGATTGGTTCGATGAAATCTAGAAGGCCATAATCGCGAGTCTTGACCTCGTTCACGTTGGCAGAGGCCCAGCCGGGTGCGCCGATCCACATTTCGCCTTTGCCATTACCATCGCTGTCCATCAGAGCTGCGACATCGGGGCGGCCCAGATCAGCAATATCTGTGATGCTGTTGGCTGTCGCGAAGTCCTTGGAGACGCAGAAGCCTTGGTTGCCCTCATACGAATTGGAGGACAATGTGACTGTGCCTGCGTCTTTGACGTATTTGTCAGTAAAGCTTTGCTGGTTTGGCAGCCAGACATCTGGGTGCACGTCGATGTCGCCTTTGCCTTGGTCCATCGCCTGAAAGATTGTGGCATTGTTGCCAGGCACATATTCAACCTGACCGCCAATGCGGGAGGTAACAATTTCACCCAATACGTGACCGATGGCTTGGGCCCCGGTCCATGATGGCAGGCCGATCTTGACCTCTTCTGCGGCCAAAGCTGGCATTGCAAATAGGCTAACCGCCGCAACAAGTCCGAGTTTGTTCATTTTTCTTTTCATTTTCAATTCCCTGGTTGGATCTCGCCGAAACTTGGCGGTGATTACGTGTCTGGATCGTTGTCCATGATGCGCAGCGTTAAGCGCTGCTGGCCCGTAGTTCGCCCTTAGCGGCTGGAAAACTGACAATCTGGCCAGCAACTTGGGTCTGGCTACGAGACTAGTGCACGCGAATTCTCAAACGCCAATTCTAACATTTCATCAAACTATTCGTATTTTGCATAGTTTGGCGTAATCTGGGGTAACCCTCGACGTTATGCATAGGAACTTTCTTTGGATTTGAACTGGCTACGCGATTTTGAATGCCTCGCTCGAACTTTAAACTTCACCCGCGCCGCGGCTGAGCGAAACATCACGCAACCAGCTTTCAGTAGGCGGATCAAAGCCTTGGAAAGTTGGGTTGGCACACCTTTAGTCAATCGTGCGCAATATCCCGTCCAACTGACGGCGGCGGGCGCCCATTTTTTGCCTATCGCGCTCGGGGCGACTTCACAGCTGACAGAAACGCGTCAAGCCATCCGTGATGCAGATCGGGCAGGAAGCCGATTTCTTCGATTTTCCGCGCTTCACACAATTTCGGTTAATTTTTTGGCGCCGCGCATAGACGAGTTGCAGAAGAAAATCCCGGATCTACATACTCGGGTCGTGTCAGACTCTCTGAGTACGTGTTGCGAGCTCTTGGTTGAGGGCGCCGTCGACATCATGCTGTGTTACTATCACCAATCAGTCTCGCCACTCATTGACGAGACGGCCTTTGCCCGTAAGGATCTGCTTGTGGATCGACTGATCCCCGTTGCAGCGGCAGCCCAGACGCGTGAGCAAGGGTGGGACTTAATCCTTACATCCGGCCCGCCGATCCCCTACCTGGCGTATGAGCCTTCGTCCTTCCTTGGCATGGTTGTGGACAGCATCAAGGACAACCAGAAAATCCATGCCGAAACGATCTATGTCGATGGGCTGGTTGAGACCATAAAGCGCAGAGTTCTAAGCGGCAGCGGATTTGCATGGATGCCGGAAACAGCGGTTTCAAATGAAATTGCCAACGGATCATTGATCCAGATCGCAAATGAAGAGTGGACTGCGCCGCTTACGATTGCAGCCCTAGCCAATCCGTTGACCTTCGAATCGATTGCACAAGAGGTCTGGCGTGAATTGTGACGCAGGTCTCGCGCCTCCATCGCCGAGACGGCTTGGGCCCAACTTACCTAGTAAAGGGATTGCGGGGCCCAATCATTTCTAGATATTCACCCACCGCGAGGTGTTATCGAATGCAAAATCATATCCGGCGAGAGCCGCTGCGCCGCCTGTGTGTAAGAAAACCACGCGCTCGCCTGAAAATTGACTCTTGCGCGCCAAGTCGATCAGACCCGCAGCACCCTTCGCAGAATAGCAGGGGTCCAACAAAATGCCTTCCAGCTCCGCAAATATTTTGATCGCTTCAATGCCGCTTTCCGTAGGTATGCCGTAGCCTTCCCCTACATAATCGGTATTGGCCATAACGTCCTCACGATTGACGACGCCAGCACATCCCAACTTTTCCGCCGTTTTGCACGCAAGATCATAGACCATCTGCTCTTGCTTGGGTTGCGGCGCCCGTGTGCCAATGCCCAGCACGGGGATCTGCGCATTCATCGCGCACATGCCGGTAACCAAGCCCGCTTGTGTGCCCGACGAGCCTGTCGCGTGGACCAAACGGTCAATCTTCATCCCCATGTCATTGACTTGCGACACTAATTCGAACGCGGCGTTCACATAGCCAAGCGCGCCCGTGGGGTTTGAGCCGCCGCCGGGGATGACGTAGACAGAATGCCCCTTGGCACGCATCTTCTCAGCAGCCTGCTCCATTTCGCCCGGCATGTCGTGACCCGCCGGGAACTTTTCCGTGGTGGCACCATGCAGATGATCCAACAATACGTTGCCGTTGGTATTGTAGTTGCTATCTTGGTATCCAGTGCGGTCTTCCAGCAGAATATGGCATTTAAGGCCAAGCTTGGCGGCAAACGCCGCAGTCTGGCGGCCGTGGTTTGTCTGGGTTGCGCCTTGAGTCATGACCATATCCGCGCCTTGCTCAATAGCTTCGGCCATCAGGAACTCAAGCTTGCGTGTCTTGTTGCCGCCCGTCGACATACCGGTGCAATCATCTCGCTTGATCCACAATTCGACGCCTAATTCTTTTGAAAGGCGCTCCATGGGCTCAAGGGGCGTGGACAAGTGGGCGAGGTGAACGCGCGGGAAACGGGCGAGATGCATGATAAGGCTCCTATATGTGCTTTAGGCAATTTACCCCTTTCAGCGCCCCAAGACTAATGCATATATTGCGCTCCAAGTTGCAAGTTCCGCAACTTAGTATGGTGAGAAGGACGCGCAGACCATGCGACTTGAATGGATTGATGACATCTTGGCGGTTCTTGACTGCGGCTCTCTTGCACAAGCCGCGGAAAAGCGCGGGCTCACTCAATCCGCATTCACCCGCCGCGTACGAACGATTGAAGGCAGTATAGGAGCGACTCTATTCGATCGCCGCCGCAAACCCGTTTCGTTGATGGCCGGTGTCCAAACGCTGGAACCGGAGCTGCGTGAATTAAGCGCGCGGTTGCACAAGCTTAGCCATATGCTGAAAACCACAAGTAGTCGGACAGGCAAGCCATTGACCTTTGTGTGCCAGCACGCACTAACGACGACCATCTCACCTCAGATTGTTCGCGTTACTACAAAAGATGGCGAATCGTCTGTTCGCGTGCGCTCGGGCAATCAAGATGAGTGCTTGATGCAACTGCTTTCCAAGGAGGTTGATCTTGCAATCATGTACGCACTTCCCCAAGAGCCTACACCGGAAATTAGCAGGGCTTTTGAGACGGTAAAACTCGGCGAAGACTGCTTAATTCCAGTCTGCACACCCACGCTGTGCGACAAGGTGTCGAGTGCCGCTATCCCGATTATAGCCTACCCTACTGATGTTTTTCTCGGGCAGGTTTTTGCGCAAATGATAAGCCCTCGAATGCCCGACGGTTCCGCGACCATGCCAATCGCAGAAACGGCTCTAACACTTGCCATGTTGCAACTTGCGTTGAGCGAAATCGGGATTGCATGGCTGCCTTTTTCATTGGTTGCGCAGTCTTTGATACGGGGCGATTTGGTCCGCCTTGACGATACGTTTCCCGCGCAAAATCTAGACATCAAGATGGTCCGCCTGCACGCAACTCAAACGGAGCGAAGCGAGTCAATCTGGGAACTTCTCACAAAAGAAATTGGCCCCTTTCCCAAATGAAAGGCGTCTCGTGCAAAGGAGAGGGTCTTGTCAGAAGGATTTAACTTGAGGCGTGCAGGGCGGTTCCTTAGCGTCCATCCATGACAAAACGCTCTCCCTTTCGCTATTTCAAAACCTCTCCCGAAATCATCCGTCTGGCTGTGATGATGTATGTGCGTTTTCCGCTTTCGCTTCGGAATGTCGAAGACCTGCTTCACGAGCGGGGCATCGATATCAGTCATGAGACGGTTCGGTTTTGGTGGAATAGGTTCGGCCCGATGTTCGCAGCCGAAACTCGTAAGAAACGGATCCAGCAGATGCACGCCCACTCAAATTGGCAGTGGCACTTGGACGAAGTCTTCGTGAAGATCAATGGTGAGACGCACTACCTCTGGCGTGCAGTTGATCACGAAGGCGAAGTGCTTGAAAGCTATGTGACGAAGCGCCGTAACCGTAAAGCGGCATTGAAATTTCTCAGAAAAACCATGAAGCGCTTTGGCCCGCCACATGTCATCGTAACCGATCTGTTGCGGCCCTACGGCGCCGCGATGAAGGTCATTGGCAATGCAGATCGTCAGGAGACAGGTCGCTGGCTGAACAATCGGGCCGAGAATTCACACTTGCCGTTTAGAAGGCGTGAACGGGCTATGCTGCGCTTCCGACGAACGCGAACGTTGCAGAAATTCGTCGCCGTTCACGCCTCCGTCCACAACCATTTCAACCAGGAACGTCACCTTTACTCACGTGCCAATTTCAAGACCAACCGAACCGCGACTCTCTCCGAGTGGCGCCAACTTTGTTCAGCATAGGTTCTGGCCTTTGGCGGTAAACAGAGACTGGTTCGCATTTGTCTGACACCACCGCCACTAACTTATCTAAATCGTTGTTTTTAATTTGAATTTTCGGCAGAGACTTATCTGGGCCCACATTCAGGCCCACATGCGACCACGCCTCGTGCACCTACCACTATCAACACACATCACATGCACAACCACAGTACCCTCACCCGATGCGCCCCCCATCAAAGAATTCTTTTTCCCAGCCGGATGGGGCCAAGGGGGGAAACGACTGAGACGGAGGGGGGTACTTTCATGTTTGCTCACAGATTTTTTGAAAATTTCACAAAATTGAACTGATCCCCAAGTA
The DNA here is from genome assembly GCA_003533975.1 of Octadecabacter sp. GTDB lineage: Bacteria > Pseudomonadota > Alphaproteobacteria > Rhodobacterales > Rhodobacteraceae > Octadecabacter. The sequence goes on from DQCL01000196.1 coordinate 9,319, forward strand.
ACTTGAATAATTTGCACCTCTGGCAGCCAATGACGTGTTGAAATGTAAAACATTACCAACCGACGGAGACCAATCATCAATCTACTTGGGAAATGCCTGGGCAATCATCTATCGACAATGCTAATCGCCTGATCTTAATTTCAGAGAGGCGCTTTGAGGGTCATAGCGATAGTCAGATATCGTCCCGTCCTTGGTCCGCTCCACAGCCTCCTTGATCACAAACAACGGCACAAGAAACCATTCGCGAGGCATCACTGGCCGCCCAAAACGATCCATGATCTCGATCTCAAGCCGTGCGGGTTCAAAAATGCGGTGGATCAGGTTTTCAAGCTTCGTGCGGTTGATGTTATAGAGCTCATATTTTGCTACAACCTCGACATTCGCCATTAGGAACGTTGGTTGTAGGTGCGCCCCCGCAATGCGTTTTTCCACGTTCATATTGGTGACGCCGATCTTATGCACCAGGTCACGGTTTTCCGCGACAAGCGGGTGATCAGACTTGCTCCGAAGGACATAGATCGTCCCGCTCGCCTCATCGCCATCAATCGTTTGATCGGAAAACAAAGGACCGGCAGTCGGCTCGGTGATCCGTCTTCCCGCATCATCTTTGTTCAGGGCACGCTGAAGCGAGCGCATGAGCATGTTGCTCTCTGTCCCATTGTCGAAGATCACGCGCAATCTTGCGTCGGTGCGCCCATGCTCCGTGGTGGTAATTTCGCCCTTTTCGGCAACATAGGCTTTTTGCCCGCTGACAATGAAGAAACGGCCTTTTTCGATCTCAGCTTTCATCTCAAAGGGTCTGGTTTCGCGCAGGCCAGTGTTCAGTTCTTTCTGCACTTGCTCGAAGAGCGGCTTGAACGACTCGAAATTCTCACATCTTTCGCGGTTCGCAACATCTTCGGCAGCTTTCTTCTCAGCAGTCGATCGGACATACTTCAGCTCTGTGATGGGCGGAGTTTCCACTTCGATTCCGAGTTCCGCCAGCAGCGCATCATCGTCAAGCTCTTCAGTGTCAATTGATATAGCCTGAACTGATCCCGCCAAAATCCTTTGGTAATCGAGAGGTTCAACCAGATCACGGCATTCTTGCTGCTCGCGGATACGATCCAAGCGAACGGCATAAAGGCGTTCAAAGATGTCTCGCGTTTCACCATGTTGTGGCGCGCGCGAATGTTCCTCGGTGAATCGCTGTATCTCTTCAAAACCGGCAACAATGCGTTCTTCGCGCGGGGTGCGACTAACGGCCTTCTTTGTCTCGACCTCAACGCCCAGTTCGGCCAGAAGGGCATCATCTTCCTGGGTAAACTCCCTAGCCATTGGCGGCCTCCTGCTTCATACGTGCAAGGTAAGCCACGCCTTCGGCCATCTTCTTCTCCCAGGCATCGGGCGATGTGATCGACGGGAGCGCGTTGCGCTCCTGCTTGAACTTCACGGCACGCCGCGCCAAATCCCGTGCCTCCTCGGGTGTCAGCTGCACCTTCTTCGCCGAGATAACAGCCGCAACCTGTTTGAGGCTTTCCTCGCTCATGGTTTTTGCCAAGATAGCATAGGCTTCACCGAACGGATTTATCCGGTCAATCAGGTCGATATCGAGCTCGCGCACGTCCATTGCGAATTTGCGCACGCCATCGATCAGTGCGGTGTTACCCGTTTCCAATGCGTCCCTAACTCCCCCAACCGCAATCTCCTTGGCTTTCTGGGTGAGGTTCAAGGCGGCAACAGCATGCTGGCGCACAGCCTCTTGATCCTCGGCATCGAGTTCGGGGAACTTTGCCCCGACGATCTTGCCCATGCGCACCTGGGTCAGCTCTTCAGGGACAAGTTCTTCATCAAATAGCCCCCGCTCGATCGTCGTCTTGTCCTGAACAAAGGCAGTGATCACCTCGTTCAGGTCTTCCTGGCAAATACGCTCGGCCTCTTTGCTCTTGGGCTCTGCCAGTCCCTTGATCTCGATCTGGAACTGGCCGCTTGCCTCGTTGAACCCGACATTCTCTTTCGCGGGATCATATCCGCCTTCACCATAATCGAAGCCTTCAACCGGCCCGCTCTTGGGGCTCTTCGGCGTGAAATTGAAACGCGGCGCGAGCACCTGCTCCATGAGCAGGCTGGCTGCAATCGCCTTCAGAGTGTCGTTTACCGCTTCAGTGACGGCTGCTTCGGCTGCATCAGGCTCAGCAATCAGATTGGTGAAACGGGCGCGTGATTTGCCTTCGGCGTCACGGGTCGCGCGGCCGATGATCTGCACGATCTCGGTCAGGCTGGCGCGATAGCCGACCGTCAACGCGTGTTCGCACCAAATCCAGTCAAACCCCTCTTTGGCCATGCCTAGGGCAATGATGATGTCCACATGATCGCGGTTGTTTTTCTGCGCGGGGTCTTTAAGCGCGGTCGAAACCTTATCACGTTTCACCGCCTCATCATCCACCAGGTCGGCAATCTTCAGAATCCGCCCCTCGGGTGTTTTCACAAGCTGAAAGCCGGTCGCACCATCTGTCCCCTGCCAGTCACCCAGGGAGTCGATGATATGCTCAACCTCCTTGTGCTTGTCCTTGGTGCTTTCGCGCGAATTCACGTTCGGGATGTGCAGGATCGTCTTCTCGTTCGGATCAAGCACATTCAGGATGTCATCGGCATAGGAACCGGAATAGAAGAAATACCCGATATCAAGCGTTTTCAGGTATTTGTAGCCGTTCAACTGTTCGTAGTAGGTATAGGTGATGGTGTCGAACCTGGCTTCGTTCTCGGGCACCAGGATCGGCACGGCATCCCCGCGAAAATAGCTGCCGGTCATTGCAACGACGTGCACACGATCACGGGCAATGAATTCATTGAGTTGCGCGCCCAGAATGTTGTCATCGCCTGCGGAAACGTGGTGAAATTCGTCCACGGCGATCAGCCGTCCGTCAAATGCCTCCACCCCAAGCTTTTCCACGGCAAAGCGGAAGGTGGCGTGGGTGCAGACAAGCACCTGATCGCCGCTTTTAAGAAACGCGCCTACCGATTTGACCTTGCCGCCGTCGGTCCCAGGCGAATTGCACAGGTTCCAATTCGGCGCGACCTCCCAATCCGCCCAAAATCCGAACTTGCTTAGCGGTTCGTTATTGAAGCTTGCCCCGATCGACTTTTCCGGCACCACAACGATCGCCTGTTTGACCCCTTGGTTTGCCAGCTTATCGAGCGCGATGAACATCAGCGCGCGGCTCTTGCCCGAGGCGGGCGGCGACTTGATCAAAAGATACTGCTCGCCCCGTTTCTCATATGCGCGCTCCTGCATCGCCCGCATGCCAAGCTCGTTTGATTTGGTCGAGCCGCCGTTCTGGGCGTAGGTCACGGAAACTGAGGGGACATTCTTATTCATTTTCAAATCCTAAACTCGTCTAAAAAATTGATTGCCCAGGCAGGAGGAGTCGGCCAGCTCCGAAACCCCTTCTCGTGCCAGGTTATACTTTCAGCACCAATAAGCCCGTTATCCTCAAGGTGGCAGACAAGCTGATCGTGATCGTAGAGATAGACCGCATCGCCATGAATGAACGCCACATGGATGTCTTTGCTCTGATACTTGCGGTCGATCACAAGCCGCCCTTTGAGCTGCACCTTCAGAAAGGTCTCGCCGTTGATATGGCAGGCGATGAAATCCGCGCCCTGCCAATCATCCGTTAGCCGCAGGCAATTGAATCCATAGTCAGCCAAACGCGCGGCCACCTTGTGGAAATTGTAGTTTTCCTTCTGGCGCGAATTCAGATCGGCATAGGGGACAGGCTCAAACATACTACGCTGCCCCCACTTTCGTCGTCATTTTTGTGTAGAGCTCAAAAAGCTTTTCCAGCCGCTCTGTGTCGTTGCGAAAGCGCCGCCCGATGTAGATGCGTTCCAGCACTTCGTCGTTGCGGGCGTGGGCGGCGCGCAGGTTTGCGGGCATGGCGTCTGGTTTGTAAAGATCGGCGATGGTGGCGGGGAAATGCGCCTCGCGGGCCAAAAGGATATCGGTCGCGCAGCGGGTCAGGTCAGCGCGGTTTTTCTCGGTCAGTTTGGGAACGGGAAAGGTGTTCCAGCCAAGGGTTTTAGAGTATCGATAATCAGTCTTCATCCGGCCACAAACTGTGGCAATCCAAACAAGATGAAGTCGAGATGTTAGGCATGCAAATTCATACAATGCACCACCGTAGACAGCATACGCAGCATTTGAAACTACCACGCTTTCATCGATCCAATCTGCAGGTATGTATTCACGATTTTGAGAACTAGTCGCCGAAACAATAATTGCATCGCCATGCTTATGAGATCTTTGTGCAAATTTATGAGGAATACTAGCGTAAGCGTTTGTGGTCTTAGCACTAGAGGATAGCCTCATTTCTCGAACGGCATCTATCCTTTCAGAGATTTCAGGAACACGCAGCGCCTCTTCCAAACATTCGTCCTCAATCCACAAACACCAACGAATAGTTCCGTTGGTTAATTCGCTGGTGCCCGAGTATTTTTTAAGAAACTGAGCGGATTGAGGGGACGCTTTCACCAGCGTGTGCTTTTCCCTGGAACTTAATAGAAGCTGGCCGCCGTCCCTAGGCATACTGCCAGAGACAATCGCATTCAGGTTGGAAGCTATCGGCCTCTTTTGAGATGAAACAAACATTGGTTCGCCTGCGACAAGGTATGGCGAGATCGCCTCACACCGCTTAAAGGTCTCATTGTCATATATGCCTTGAGTAGGCGCATTTTTTTTGCCGAAACCAACTATTACGCAAGTAACCATCGCAAGGTTACTTGCGTTGTTTCTCCAAGAGAATGGGCGATGAGCGAAGGTGATTTTGGCACCGCGTTCAAAAACACGGCTCCAAATGTGCTGCACCTGCTCGCCTTCACAAACAGAGCTCGTAGAAACAAATGCAATAGAGCCTTCTGTTGCATCAAGAAAGTCAGCGGCTTTTAAGTACCAGCCAGCTACATAGTCACAGTCTTTGTAGTCATTCCCGCCCCCAAATACATGGGCCATATCTGACTTTTGTTCTGGATTCTGTTTTCTAGCACCTTTGAATGGTGGGTTCCCACAAATATAGGTCTCGCCACCTTCATTCTTGAAATCAATCTGGGCTTTTTCCAGCGGCGACATAAACAGGTCTTCGCCGCGCATCTCAACCGCTTTGTCTGTCGGCGGGCAGACGGTGAGCCAATCTAGCCGCAGGGCATTACCTTGGGTGATCCAGTTTTCGGCATCCAACGGCAGAAACGCTTCCAGCGCATCCTTATGGCCGCGATAGGTCACGTCACATTGGTATTCCGCGATGATCAGCGCAAGGCGGGCAACCTCGGCGGGGAAATCGCGCAGCTCTATCCCGCGATAGTTAGTCAGCGGAATATCGGTGCGCCGATCGGCCTCGCCGCTATAGGCGTTGATCTTGGCCTCGATGCTGCGCAGTTCTTTATAGGCGATCACCAAAAAGTTGCCCGACCCGCACGCCGGATCAAACACGCGGATTTTGGAAATCCGGGTGCGCAGGGTTTTTAGCTTGGCCTTGCTATCGCCCGCCGCGTCCAATTGCGCGCGCAGATCATCCAGAAACAGCGGGTTCAGCACCTTGAGGATATTGGGCACGGATGTGTAATGCATCCCAAGCGCGCCGCGTTCTTCATCATCGGCCACCGCTTGGATCATCGAGCCAAAGATATCAGGGTTGATTTTGGTCCAATCAAGGTTGCCGATATGCAGCAGGTAGCTGCGCGCGATTTTGCTGAATTTCGGAACATCCGTGCTGCCCGAAAACAGCCCGCCGTTCACATAAGGAAACTTGTCGGCCCAATTCGGCAGGTTCGCAGTGGCACGATCAGGGCCATCGACATTCATGGCGCGGAACAGTTCTGACATCACCTCATGGGTGTTGGAGCTGTCTTTGGCGGACATTTGCGTGACGGTGGTGGTGAATAGGTCATCCCCATTCAGGATCGAGGTGTCTTCGGCAAAGAACAGAAAGATCAGCCGCGCCATGAAGTGGTTCATGTCATGGCGGCGCGCGGCTGTGCCCCAGTCAGGGTTGTCTTTCAGCAGCTCGATATAAAGGCGGTTCAGTCGGCCCGTGGCCTTGATATCAAAGGCGCTCTCGCGGATTTGGGTGACGGTGCTGATGCCCGCAAGCGGCAGGAAAAAGCCAAAGTGATCGGGGAATTTGGTGTAATCGCAGGCGATGGTTTCGCCGGTTTTCATATCTTCGGCCTCAAGCGTTTGGCCGTCTGTGGCAAGGATGAATTTCGCCTTGGCCTTGGTGGTCGCAGGGCTTGCCTTGAGTTGAGCCAGAGCATTTGTGACCTCGCCCGCTGTGCATACCTTCAAATGGATGTTGTTGGTCTGAAGCAGGCCGCCCCGGTCGGATTTGTTGGATGTTCCGCTGCGCAGGCGTTTTATGGTTGTGGCTTTGTTGCCAAATGCCAGCAGGAAAGCGAAAGGGAATTCTTCTGCGTCGAAAGGCAGTTCGGCCAATGCCGATATTGCTTCTTCAATCTCAACAGCATTCATGCCTGCTCCCCCTCACTCAGTCGTTTTTCCTTGGCTTTTTGAAATAGTAGCAGCCGATTTTTGGAGACGCACTCGCAAAACACGTTGAACGGGCGCTAGGCGATGCGCATTGAGTAATTGGTTACGCGTGAAGGCCTTTGTTGCGGATAAGCGAAAAGGAAACGCCTTCACGCTGCTTCAGGCGGGCAACCATGGCGAGCAGATTATCGGCGCGAGGATTACCCTTGTCGCTGAGCATGCGCATCAGGCTTTTCGGGTTCTTCTCCATTTCCTTGGCAAGGGTTTCAAACCCTATGGTGGCATTCACATAATCACGCAGCAGCACCTTGCCCGTTTCTAGATCGTCGCTGAGCAACGCCTCGATCGCTTCACGGAACAGGCCGACACGGAATTCGGGATCACGCTCGGCGCGCGCCTTGATGGTGTCTTTGAAGGACTTGGTCAGTGGCATGTCAGTCTCCTTTCTGTTTTCGGCGTTTGTAATCGTCCCAATATGCTTTGGCCTGCTCGATGTCCTTTGACTGGCGTTTCTTGGTGCCGCCACAAAGCAGGATCACGAGCTTGTCGCCGTCCCGGCCAAAATAGACGCGATATCCCGGGCCGAATGTGATCCGCCGTTCGGACACGCCTTGTCCGACTGCCTTCACATCACCCAGGTTGCCGATCTCAATCCGCACAAGCGCGATCCGTACTTGCAGCGCAGCGGCGTTTTGGTGACACAAGCGTTACCAAGTGTCAAACTTTTCCAGAGTTATGCCAATATGAAACTGCCTATTTCCTCTTTT
>DQCL01000188.1 GCA_003533975.1 Octadecabacter sp.
ACGCGCCGCCATCAACGCCCCGATCCAAGGCACCGCCGCCGACGTCATCCGCCGCGCCATGATCCGCATGGACGACGCGATAGCGCACCTGCCCGCCAAGATGCTGCTACAGGTCCACGATGAACTGGTGTTTGAGGTGGATAAGGATGCTGCTGATGATCTGATCGCGGTCGCCAAAAACGTCATGGAAAGCGCCGCTAATCCGGTGGTGAAGTTTGATGTGCCGTTGGTGGTTGATGCAGGGATTGGCGCGACATGGGCAGAGGCGCATTAGGAATAAACGGGTGCAAGACATGATCAACGAAGGCCATGTACCCGAGGGGTATCAGTCTATTACACCTTATTTCACGGTGGCGGACGCGGACCTATTGATTGATTTTCTTGCGAATGCGTTCGATGCGAAAATCGTCAAAGAAAACAGATATGAAGACAATCGCGTCCAGCATGCACGACTGCGGATCGGTACTTCAATCATTATGCTGAACCAAAGTTCGGAAGATTATCCAGCCAATTCGTCTCAGATGCACTTGTTTGTAGGCGATACAGATGCGGTTTTTGAACGGGCAGTTCAAGCGGGGGCGACGCCAATCATGGTGCCAAATGATCGACCGCATGGCGACAGAATGGGGGGCATAAAAGACCCTTGTGGCAACGTCTGGTGGATCGCTACCCATGCACATAAACGGGAAAAACGGACGCGCTGAGGGAGGGGCAGCGCGTCCGTTTCGTCGTCTTGGGGGGAGACGGGAGGTTTAGTTAACCTTGTCGCCTTCGATCACGTCTTGCTCAACCTTCGCAGATTTCGAAATCTCAATTCGGCGAGGTTTCAACGCTTCCGGCACTTCGCGTGTCAGGTCGATGTGCAGCATACCGTTTTCATGGGCAGCACCAGTGACCTTCACATGGTCGGCGAGATGGAACCGACGGCTGAATGCGCGGGTTGCGATGCCGCGGTGCAGATAGGTGCGTTCAACGTCGTCATCGGCTTTTTTCGCAGTCACATGCAGCGCGTTCTCTTTGACCTCAACTTGTAGGTCCTCTTCGCCAAATCCGGCAACGGCGATCGAAATACGCCAGCCATCATCAGCGGTTTTTTCAATGTTATAAGGCGGGTAGCTTTGGCTGCCTGTGTCGTTGGACATGATGCGGTCCATCATATCGGTGATTTGGTCAAAACCGACAGTGGCGCGGTGCAGCGGAGCCAGATTTAAAGTACGCATAGTGTATCCTTTTCAAAGCGATAACGATGTGAGCCTTCCCAAAGGGGGCAAGGCGGGTGGTTCAGGACCCATGATTGGCATCCCGATAAACATTATTTGGTGAGGGCTGGTGCAGCTTTCAAGTGTGCCGCATCACGAATTACGGACGGACGAACAATGCGCCTGTGTCGTTGCGTTCGCCGGGGCGGATCACCCGTGCGCCAGTGGGTTCATTGTTGGGGCGGTGCAGCACGCCATTGCGCAACTCTGAAACCCGGTTCAACATCTCTGGCAGTGGCTGCGACAGATCAGGACCAAGGGCCACCTGTTGGCCATCCAGATCCGCCATCGCTGAAACGACAGACACTAACCGCGGTTCGCCGGCCTCATAGCGGAATACTGGTGCACCGGACGCGCCGAAATTGATCTCACAGTCCATGACCAGTAGCCCCGATTGTTCACCCAACACGCTGCAAACGCGCTGCAAGGACGGCACTTCGGCACGGTCTTGTGCATAGGACACGACACCGACTTCGGTGCCCCGAGACACGGTGTTGGACACTTGGATGGGGTGCACCCGCGAATTTTGGATCGGTCGGGACAACACGAGAATAGCCAGATCATAGCGTAACTGACGCGAGGCTTGGTCAACGGCGCGCGCGCCGTTTTCATAGTCGGGATGGATGTAGGCACGGGTGATCCCGCGGGCCGCCTCTGGTCGACCATTGCGCAATCCAGCTAGGAACTGAATGTCGGCGAGGTCGACTTCGTTTGTGCTTTCGGATTCATAGAGGCAATGGGCCGCCGTCAGCACAAGGTCGATGTCGATCAATGTGCCGGTACAAAAGCCCTTACCGTCAATATCCAAACGGCCGACGGCCTCCCAACCTCGGGCGTCATTTCCGGTATCCAACGACTGAAGCGCACTGGTTTGGGCCTGCGCAGATGCGGCAGATATGATCCCAAAAGCCAATGAAATAAGTAGTTTGCGCATGCTTCGCCCGTTTGTTTCCTCGTGATTAACGGCACTTTAGGGCACAAATGTGGCAGACTACCTCAAGATCGGCACCTCAGGCGCGCGTTTTCCGGGGGCTGTCAGGGCCGGCGGTTTTGGGCCGCCAGTTGCCCAATCCAGCAGTTCAACGGTGTGAACAATCGGCACCTCGGTCGCGCTGCCAATTTGCATCATGCACCCGATATTTCCAGCTGCGATAATGTCGGGTTTTACGGCCTCTAACGTCTGAACCTTCCGCGCCTTTAGTTGTTTGGAAATCTCTGGCTGCATCAGGTTGTATGTGCCCGCTGATCCGCAACACAGATGACTGTCGGACGGTTCAGCCACTTTGAAACCGGCCTTCTTTAGCAAATCCTTTGGAAAAGTCTTGATCTGCTGCCCATGCTGCAACGAACAGGCCGCGTGATAGGCGACGGTCAGGTCAGGCGCGTCGCCTTTCGGCAAGTCCAG
>DQCL01000042.1:0-2137 GCA_003533975.1 Octadecabacter sp.
GCCGCATAGGCACGTTGGTTATATCCTTCGGCATAATCGGGGCAGTAGGCGATCAGCTCGCTCAACACTGCGCGGCTGGCTGCGTAATCCCCGTAACGTTGGTTGGCCAGCCCCTCGTCCAACATCCCTTGCGCCAACGCATCCGGCGCATCAAGCCAGATTTCCCACATCTCACCCGCCAGCTCTTGGGCGCGCCCTTGATCGGGGGCGAATTGCATCTGATCCACGATGACAGCCAACTCGTCACGGTAATCCCGCCCGTCCGCGCATTCGGCAAGGGCTGGCCCCACCAGCAACGGGGCGGCAATCAGGCTAAGGGCGATGGCATGTTTCATGTCTTCAGGATGGCGCAGTTTGACGTTTCGTCAACTATCGCCGTTTTGCGGCGCAATCGCCTCTTCTTTCACGGCCTGCATCGCCACATAGGTCGATGTATTCGCAACATGCGGCAAAGTCGATAATTTTTCAGCCAAAACAAGGCGGTAACTGCCCATTCCAGCGGTTCGGACCTTCAGCAAATAATCAAACGCCCCTGCAATCAAATGGCATTGTTCGATCTCGGGAATCTGCGTCACAGCCTTGTTGAACGTCGCAAGTGCAGATTCGCGGGTGTCGCTCAGCTTCACTTCCACAAATGCCACATGGTCACGCCCCAGCCGGATCGGGTCGAACAACGCGCGATATCCACGCACCACTCCGGTTTCCTCCAGCCGCCTAAGCCGTGCTTGGGTTGGCGATTTGGATAGCCCGATACGCTTAGCCAAATCCGTGACGGTGATTCTACCTTCCACCGCAATAACGTCTAAAATCTTGCGATCAAATCCATCCAGCTCAGAAGTATATTCGACCATAAAAACACCCCTATTTCAGTCTAAATGAATACCCGTACTTCAAAAGACGGTTCATTCGGCACGCTTACTCTCGATATACTGGATCAAATTCCTGCCCAAAAATCAAGCTAATTGGAGTGCCACATGACCAAAAATGCAGCTTTGCACTTTCGTACTAAAATCGACAAGGCATACTTACGTGATGAGGCGGACGCTGTGAAAGCACTCGTCACGGCGGCAAACCTTACAGATACCCAACGCGCGACCATCGCCGCGAACGGGGCCGATCTGGTTCGCCAAATCCGTGCTGCGTCTGATCCGGGCTTGATGGAAGTCTTCCTCGCTGAATATGGGCTATCGACAGATGAAGGCATCGCCTTGATGTGTTTGGCCGAAGCCCTGCTGCGCGTGCCGGACGCTGACACCATTGACGCCTTGATTGAGGACAAGATCGCACCGTCGAACTGGGGCACGCACCTCGGTAAATCCGCCTCTTCATTGGTCAACGCCTCGACTTGGGCACTGATGCTCACCGGGCGGGTTCTGGATGATGAAAAACCCGGCATCACCCGTCACTTGCGTTCTGCGGTCAAACGTCTTGGCGAACCGGTCATCCGCACGGCCGTTGGCCGCGCCATGCGCGAGATGGGCCGCCAATTCGTTCTTGGCGAAGACATCGGCAAGGCAATGAAACGCGCTGCCGGCATGGAAGAAATCGGCTTCACCTACAGCTATGACATGTTGGGGGAAGCGGCCCGCACCGAAAAAGACGCAAAGCACTATCACCTCGCATATTCTCGTGCGATTTCATCTATTTCGGATGCGTGTACCCATGACACTGTGGCCGAGAACCCTGGTATCTCCGTTAAATTATCCGCGCTTCACCCCCGCTACGAAGACGCCCAGCGGAGCCGCGTTATGGCTGAACTCGTCCCGCGCCTTCGTTCCCTCGCGATGCTCGCCAAATCCGCAGGCCAAGGGTTCAACGTAGACGCGGAAGAGGCCGACCGCCTGTCCCTGTCGCTCGACGTAATCGAAGCTGTCGTCTCAGACCCTGCCCTCGCAGGGTGGGACGGATTTGGTGTCGTCGTTCAGGCCTTCGGGCCACGCGCGGGCTACGTCATCGACTGGCTGAATGACCTTGCAATCCGCACGGACCGCAAGGTGATGGTACGTCTTGTAAAGGGCGCGTATTGGGATGCGGAAATCAAACGTGCGCAGGTCCTCGGGCTTGATGGGTTCCCCGTTTTCACCGCCAAATCCCACACCGATGTCAGCTATATCGCCAACGTCCGCAAACTGTTGGG
>DQCL01000042.1:2214-2980 GCA_003533975.1 Octadecabacter sp.
AATACGAATTCCAACGGCTGCACGGAATGGGTGAAACGCTCCATAAACTCGTCCTCAACGCCAACAACACCAATTGCCGCATTTACGCTCCTGTCGGCGCCCACGAAGACCTGCTCGCCTACCTCGTGCGCCGCCTGCTTGAGAACGGTGCCAACAGCAGTTTCGTCAACCAAATCGTTGATGAAGACGTCGCGCCGGAAGTCGTGGCGGCCGATCCGTTTGATGACATCGGCCGCACCCCCAACCTGCCCAAAGGCCCCGCCTTATTCGAACCCCACCGCGCCAACGCCAAGGGCTGGGACATCACCCACCGCCCGACCTTGCGCACAATCGACAAAGGTCGCACTCCATTCCTAAACCATGACTGGAGCGCGGCTCCTCTCTCGTCATCTTGGCAAAAAAACTCAAAACCCAACGCTCAACCGGTACGCAACCCTGCCCAGCATGATGACACCGTTGGCCAGATCACATGGGCCACCGCGAAAGACGCAGCCAACGCAATAGCAACCGCCACACCCTGGCGTGCAACCGCAGCGGATCGCGCAGCCGTGCTGCGCCGGATCGCTGCGGCCTATGAAGCCAACGCGCAAGAACTGTTCGCACTGCTGCATCGCGAAGCTGGAAAAACCATGCTGGATGCTGTCGGGGAAATCCGTGAAGCCGTTGATTTCCTTCACTACTATGCAACACAAGCAGAACACCGCAATCCAACGCCACGCGGCATCTGGACCTGTATTTCACCGTGGAACTTCCCCTTGGCGATCTT
>DQCL01000042.1:3034-3435 GCA_003533975.1 Octadecabacter sp.
CTTATCGCCCATCGCGCGGTCCAGCTCATGCTTGATGCTGGTGTACCGGCTGATGTTCTTCACCTCCTGCCCGGCAGCGGCGACATCGGCGCGGCCCTCACGTCTGATCCGCGTATTAACGGCGTCGCCTTCACCGGCTCGACTCCCACTGCCCTGAAAATCCGCGCAAACATGGCCGAAAACTGTGCGCCCGGCACGCCGCTTATCGCGGAAACCGGCGGGCTGAACGCCATGATCGTGGATTCTACCGCCCTGCCCGAACACGCTGTGCGCGACATTGTGCAATCGGCATTCCAATCGGCGGGCCAGCGCTGCTCTGCGCTGCGCTGTCTTTATGTGCAGGAAGACGTGGCCGACAAAATCATCGACATGCTCAAAGGCGCGATGAATGAATTGCACCT
>DQCL01000119.1 GCA_003533975.1 Octadecabacter sp.
GTTGGGTTGTGGCAGCAGCCGTGCAGCAGCACGATGTCACCGGGCAACACTGCGCCAAGGTCCGTCAGCATGCCAACATAATCCACATTGCGCGTTTCGGTGTCGAAGTAGCGATAGGTCTTCGACTTCATGCCAAGGTATTTGATGATGGACGGGTGGTTTGGCCAAGTCGGGTCAGACAGCCAGACCGTTGCACCCGGAGCCGCGAGCTTGATCAGCTCAAGCGCCTGACGAATGGCACCTGTACCACCCGGTGTTGCAACAGCTGCGATACGGTCTCGCTCAACCGCGCCATCCAGAACCAAGCCGATCATCGCATCGCTGAACGCAGGGTCGCCCGCCAGCCCAGTGTAGGCCTTGGTGCTTTGCTCTTTGACCAGACGCTTTTCCGCAGCCTTCACCGCCCGCATGACGGGCGTGTTGCCGCTCGCGTCTTTGTATACGCCAACACCTAAGTCGACTTTGTTGTCCCGCTCGTCTTCACGGTACGCTGCCATCAGCGCGAGGATTTTGTCTTTGGGTTGTGCAGAAAGGTTCTCAAACATTAGGCGTCTCCAGTCGCAATTGGTAAATCATTGAAAGTGCCCCATTCGGACCAGCTTCCATCGTAGATTGCGTGATCTGTTTTGCCCATGCGTTCCATCGCAAGGGCAAGGATCGAGGCAGTCACGCCAGACCCGCACGACAAAATCGCTGGCTTGTCTAGGTCAACACGCGCCTTGCGGAACACCTCGGCCAAGACGTCTCTGGATTTCATCGTACCGTTAGAGTTCAGAAGGTCCTTGAAAAACACGTTGCGCGCATTCGGGATATGGCCGGACCGCAGCCCTTCGCGTGGTTCCGGAACCTCGCCCTTGAAACGCTCTGGCGCGCGGGCATCCACGATAACATAGTCGCCAAGTTTGGACGCGGATGCGACCTGTGTGACGTCTTTCACCATATGGTTCTGCCGAGACACTGTCATATGGCGATCCCGCACCATGGGTGGCAGGTCCTCAACGGGGTGACCTTCTGCCTGCCATTTGGGAAGCCCACCGTCCAACACCGCAACATCAGTTTTGCCCATCAGCCGGAACAACCACCAGACACGCGCCGCGCTAAACAAGCCGGAACCGTCGTACACGACAATCTGGTGGCCATCACCCACGCCCATCTTACGCATACGCGACATGAACTTCTCCACGGGCGGCACCATGTGCGGCAGTTCTGAGCGATGGTCGCTCACCTCGTCAATGTCAAAGAAACGCGCACCCGGAATGTGGGCCGCAGTGTACTCGGCTTTGGCATCCCGCTCTACGTCTGGCATGTACCAAGACGCGTCCAGCACCCGTAGGTCGGGGTCTTTCAGATGGTCAGCCAACCAAGCGGTTGAAACGAGTGTTTTAGGGTCATCGGAAGCCATGGCATCCCCCGTGTTTGCAGGCGTTTCGGTAACGATACGTCCCTAACCCTGTGCCCGTTCTTTCGCAAGGTTCCGTAAACAAAAAGGGAGCGCCGCGGCATAGCCGGGCGCTCCCTCGTGTTGGTATTCGGCTAAATCAGCCTTTGTTCATCATGTTCTTTACGATGCCACCGATACCGCCGAGTGCCGCACCACCTGCGCCGCCGCCAACAACACCAGCTACCAGCGAACCGATGTCAAAGCCGCCAGCAGCCGCACCTGCATCACCAGTTGCTGCCACAGCACCCATGCCGAGCATGCCGAGGATCGGTCCTGCACCCACGCCGCCAACAGCGCCAAGTACAGTGTTCATCATGTTGCCGCCATTCAGAGCGCCCGCAACCTTGCCGATGATGTTACCGCCAGCCGCACCAGAGAGTGCCGGGATCAATAGTCCAAGAATCATTTCCATAATCGCATTCCTTCATTCTGGCGGCGTATATTGTTTTGCACACAACCTTGCACACCACAGGTTGTGTTGTGCGCAGGTTAATAGAAGTGGATAACGGATCAACAGTGGGAGAGTCAGGGGCGTTTTCCCCGCGCGTATCAACGCATTAGGTCGAAGTTATTCCCCGTGACGTAGCAATCTGGCCTTCTGGCGACCCCAATCGCGCTTGGCCTCGGTTGCACGTTTATCTTGCTTTTGCTTACCCTTAGCGATCGCGATTTTGATTTTAACGCGGCCTTTGTGGTTGAAATACATAACCAACGGGACAAGGGTCATGCCCTCGCGTTGGGTCGCATTCCACATCCGTACCAGCTCTCGTTTTGACACAAGCAGTTTGCGCCGCGCCCGTTCTTCGTGCGGAAACATCGCTTGCTGATAGGGCGCAATATAGGAATTCACGAGCCAAAGTTCGTCGTTCTCGACGGCCGCATAGCTGTCGGCAATGTTGGATTGCCCCGTGCGAAGCGACTTCACTTCGGACCCTGCCAGAATAATCCCACACTCAACGTCGCTCTCGATTGCGAAATCGTAGCGCGCGCGCCGGTTTTCGGCGATGACTTTGTAGTTCGGGTCGGTAACAGGTTTCTTTGCCATAACGCTTTGCAGATAGGGGATGGCGCGACGTGCGACAACCCGTAGGGTGGGTGAAACTGAAACGTAGGCCCGTAATGATACCGATCATCGACAATCAAACTGCCCGACGGATGTTTCTGGACCACCACTTACTGCTGGGTGCACGGTCGGGGTCAGGTAAAGGCGACGACCTGCAATCGGTGATTGACCATCTTGGGTTTGTTCAGGTCGACAGCGTAAATACATTGGCCCGCGCTCATGACCTCATTTTGTGGTCGCGCCGCCAACAATACCGCGCCTCGAACCTGCCCAATCACATGAAAACCCGCGGTGCGTTCGAACATTGGACGCACGATGCCTCCGTCATTTCTATGCAGCATTTCGCGATGTGGCGGCACAAGTTCGCTAAGGACAAGGCGTACATGGACAAGCGCTGGGGCGCGTGGCGACGAGACGGGTTTCGCGAACAGCTCGACGGGGTGCTGCGCCAAATCACGGACGAGGGCCGCTGCTCCTCATTGGATGTCGGCAAGGATGAAAAAAAGGGCTCAGGCGGATGGTGGGACTGGCACCCGTCCAAAACCGCG
>DQCL01000024.1 GCA_003533975.1 Octadecabacter sp.
TCTTCGCGGATGGAGGCGATGATGATATTGGGCGGCGTGCCGATGAGGGTTGCCATGCCGCCAAGGATCGTCGCGAAGCTGAGCGGCATGAGCGAAAGCCCCGGATCACGCCCTGCTTTGCGCGCGGTTTGGATGTCGACGGGCATCAGCAATGCAAGGGCCGCCACGTTGTTCATGAAGGCCGACAACAGCCCACCAATCGCGCCCATGATCGCAATATGCGTACCCAGTTTACGTGATGCATCCACCAAGGTGCGGGTGATCAAGTAGACAGCGCCAGACCGCACCAAGCCAGCAGACACAACAAGCACAAGTGCCACGATGATGGTCGCAGGATGACCGAAGCCGGAAAACGCATCTTTCGTGGGAACGGCACCTAAGAGCACGCCAACCATTAGGGCCGTGAAGGCCACAAGGTCATAGCGGAAACGGCCCCAAAGGAGCATGCCGAAAACGGCGGTGAAGAGCGAAAAGAGGATAATTTGATCTGTTGTCATGGGGCAGGTGTAGCGCGTGAGGCGGGGAGCGAAAACCGCGTTTTTGCGCGTATGGAAAGCATATGGGAACCGTATGGGTTTGATATGGGTCGCGCCCCATACGCATGGGATTGCGGGCCAGCGGGTGTCTGCCCTATAGAGGGCGGCGAAAAGACAATTGAATGAATGAACGGGAGACGTCGCATGGCAGGCCACTCAAAATGGGCGAATATTCAGCACCGCAAAGGGCGCCAAGATAAAATTCGCGGCAAACTGTTTTCCAAATTGTCCAAAGAGATCACGATTGCCGCCAAAATGGGCGACCCTGACGTGGACAACAATCCGCGTCTGCGCATGGCTGTGAAAGAAGCCAAAAGCCTGTCGATGCCAAAGGACAACATCGACCGCGCCATTAAGAAGGCGATTGGTGGCGACGCGGAAAACTATGACGAGATCCGCTACGAAGGTTACGGCCCCGGTGGTGTTGCCGTGATCGTTGAGGCGATGACCGACAACAAGAACCGTACGGCATCAACTGTGCGTTCAACGTTTTCAAAAGCGGGTGGTAACTTGGGCGAAACGGGTTCGGTTGGATTTATGTTCGACCGTAAAGGCGAGGTTGTTTACCCTGCGTCCGTTGGTGACGCTGATACAGTGATGATGGCGGCCATCGAGGCAGGTGCTGAAGACGTGCAAAGCGACGATGAAAGCCACGTGATTTTGTGTGCCGACACGGATTTGAACGACGTGTCCACAGCGCTTGAAGCTGATCTGGGCGAATCTGAATCAACGAAGCTTATCTGGCAGCCAAACATTCAATCTGATTTGGACCTTGAAGGCGTTGAAAAGCTGATGCGTTTGGTGGATGCGCTTGAGGATGATGATGATATCCAAAAAGTGACGACCAATATGGATGCCTCTGATGAGGTCATGCAGGCTTACGCTGAGCTTGAAGGTTGATCTGATCGGAGCCGCTGGCGCGGCTACAGGATTATTGGGGTGCTTGGTTGGTGTGAGCCAATCACGGTGAATGTGGGTTCCTTACTGAGCTGTGCGCCTCCGGCGGGGATATTTTTGAGACAAAGACAAAGGTTAAGGGTGAGATGCTGACGGCATATTTGAACGGTTTTGGTGTTTCGTTTACTTTAATCTTGGCGATTGGGGCGCAGAATGCGTTTTTGCTGAAACAAGGGTTGCGGCGTGAACATGTGTTGCCGCTGGTTTTGGTGTGCGCGTGTTCAGATGCGTTGTTGATGACTGTCGGGGTCTTTGGGTTCACGGCGCTGACAGACGTTTTACCTGCCCTTGCGCCTGTGATGCTTTGGCTTGGTGCTGCGTTTCTGTTCGTCTATGGGGCGTTTAGCTTTTGGCGTGCTTGGCAGGGCGGCGCGGCGTTGGATCCTGCGAGCGGAGTTGCGACATCGCTTAAGGCGGCGGTGCTGTTTTGCCTCGCGATTACATATTTGAATCCGCATGTATATTTGGACACGGTTTTGCTTGTCGGATCTATCGCGACACGTTTTGAGGGTGCGGAAGTTGCGTTTTGGGCTGGAGCGGTGACGTCATCTTTCGTGTTCTTTTTCAGCCTTGGGTATGGTGCGCGATTGCTGGCCCCTGTGATGGCAAAGCCCGGTTCGTGGCGTATTCTTGAGGCGCTTATCGGTTGCGTGATGTGGGCCATCGCTTTGGGCTTGATCTTTAAGGGATAGAGGCGTTTGGTGCGCCTATGGCTGTACAAGATCGCCCCCTTATTGGAATGTTATGGATGGCCCTTACGGGGCTGAATTTTGTAGCAGTGACTGCGATTGTGAAACATGTCGGGTCTGATGTTCCAGCCGCGCAGGGCGCATTTTTGCGCTACCTTCTGGGCCTTATATTTTTGATCCCGATGATACGGCCGATACTGGCCGCGCAGCTGACGCGACGGCAGTTGCGCCTGTTTGCGGGGCGCGGTGTTGTGCATACGATTGCGGTGATCTTGTGGTTTTACGCGATGGCACGCATCCCGATCGCGGATGTGACGGCGATGAACTATCTGTCACCGGTTTACGTCACTTTGGGCGCTGCGCTGTTTTTAAAGGAACCGTTGCCGCCGCGCCGTTTGGCGGCTGTGGTGATCGCGCTTGTGGGGGCGGTCATCATTTTACGGCCCGGATTTCGCGAGATTGACCCGGGCCATGTCGCGATGCTTGGGACGGCGCTGTTGTTTGCTGTAGGGTATCTGATAGCCAAGCAATTAAGCGGTGAAGTCAACGCGGCGGTGGTCGTTGGAATGCTTTCGCTCACGGTAACCATTGGCCTTGTGCCCTTTGCGTGGGCCGCCTGGGTTCCTGTGAGCTGGGCGGATGTCGGCTGGTTGTTCCTCGTCGCGTGCTTTGCAACGGCGGGACATTATTCAATGACATTGGCGTTTGCCTCAGCGCCCTTGACCGTCACCCAGCCGGTCACATTCTTGCAGCTAATTTGGGCCGTGACACTGGGTGCGGTTGTGTTCGGCGAACCCGTTGATGGTTGGGTGGTTTTCGGGGGCGCGGTGATCATGGCTTCGGTTAGCTTTATTACGTGGCGTGAGGCCGTCGCCAAACGGCGGATCACACCGACGGCGCATCAGACCAAGGGATAGTTCTTGCGCGCTGCCCCCTCGACTCTTTCACTTACAGACCCAATATAGCGAGCATGTCATTACCACCGGGATTTCTTGATGAATTGCGCACGCGGCTGTCTATTGGGCAGGTCGTCGGGCGTAAAGTCATGTGGGATCAACGCAAGTCCAACCAAGGTAAGGGCGATTTGTGGGCCCCGTGTCCGTTCCATCAGGAAAAATCGGCGTCATTCCACGTGGATGATCGCAAGGGGTATTATTATTGCTTTGGCTGTCACGCCAAAGGGGATGCCATTTCGTTTGTGCGTGAAACCGAAAATGTCGGCTTTATGGAAGCGGTTGAGATTTTGGCGGGCGAGGCGGGCATGACTATGCCCAAACGTGACCCGCAAGCGCAGGCGAAATCGGATCGCCGCACGCTGCTGGCCGAGGTCATGGAGCAGGCGGTGCAGTATTACCGGCTGCAGTTAAAAACGGGTGCGGGTGCTGAAGCACGGGATTATCTGGCGGGGCGCGGGCTGAATGATGCCGCATTGGAGCGGTGGGAAATCGGGTTGGCGCCGCAGGGGTGGCAAAACCTGTGGGACCATCTCACGGGCAAAGGTGTGGCTGAGGATTTGATCCTTGGGGCGGGCCTCGGCAAGCCGAGCAATCAGGGCAAAAAGCCCTACGACACGTTCCGCCATCGTATTATGTTCCCGATCCGCGATGCGCGTGGGCGCTGCATTGCGTTCGGTGGTCGTGCGATTGACCCGAATGACAACGCTAAGTATCTGAATTCGCCGGAAACAGAGCTGTTTGATAAAGGCCGGAGCCTGTTCAACTACGCCCCCGCGCGTGAGGCGGCGGGCAAGGGGCAGCCATTGTTGGTGGCCGAGGGCTATATGGATGTGATTGCCCTTAGCGAGGCGGGTTTTGGCGCTGCAGTGGCCCCGTTGGGAACAGCCGTGACTGAGACGCAGTTGCAGATGATGTGGCGGATTGCGCCGGAACCTGTGATCACGTTGGACGGGGATACGGCGGGCCAGCGCGCAGCGATGCGGGTGATTGATCTGGCCCTGCCATTGCTTGAGGCCGGACAATCGGTGCGCTTTGCGATGATGCCGGAAGGCCAAGACCCTGATGATTTGTTGAAATCGGCTGGTGCCGGTGCGATGCGCGAAAAGGTCGAGGGCGCATTGCCGATGGTGCAACTGCTTTGGCAGCGCGAGATTGAGGGCAAGGTTTTCGATAGCCCTGAACGCAAGGCCGCTTTGGATAAGGCGCTGCGCGAGAAGATCAAGTTGATCAAAGACCCCTCCATTCGCAGCCATTACGGGCAGGCGATTAAGGACATGCGATGGGAGCTGTTTAGCAACAATCGCAAGCCCGCAAGCGGTGGTCAGCAACGCAGTACATGGACGCCCAAGGGCGCAAAGCTGCCTGCACAGATGAGTACGAAAACGTCTCTTCTTGGCGGGGGGGCTTCGTCGGAAGATCATTTGCGAGAGGCCGTGATCCTTGCGGTTTTGATCCGTAACCCGAAGATATTGAACGACTTTTACGGCGCGTTGGAGCGGATGCTGTGTTCCGGCCCTGACATTGCTTTGTTGCGGGATGCACTGTTGAAGGTTGAGCCCCAAGACAATGTTGAGGCGCTGCTGAACAATGATTTAGGCGATGCCCCCCTTGCAAAACTCTTCGGGCAAGCACACGTGGCCATAACGCCAGCCGTGCGGCGACCCGACAATGGGGAACTCGCGCGGATGTGCCTTGCAGAAGAACTCGCGAAACTTACATCCCGCCGTGGCCATGCCCATGAGGTGCAAGACGCGATTGATGAAATGAACTCTGATGTCGCTGACGAGCGCCTGACAACACGACTGGCGCAGTCCATTGCCGCCATGAACAATGCAGGCCGCCAAGACGGGGATGACAGTGCCGAATACGACACCTCTGATAACGGGGCGCGAATCAAGAAAGACGAAAGAAGCGCATTTGATGCACTTTTAGACAAGATCGACTTTGCCAAAGGCAGCAAAGGCAACTAAGAGCCTTTGCAACAACCATAAAATTAAGCCATTCGAGGCATTGCGAATCAGCCGTAGGGTTGGTTGATTCGTTTCAAACCGAATCACCCGAATCAGCGGTGCGAATCAGCCGCTCGATATCGAAAGGGACACGACACATGGCCGCCAAAGACACCAACGAGCAGCGCGACGACTCGGACCATTCCTTGGACATGAGCCAAGCCGCCGTTAAAAAGATGATCGCGGAAGCGCGTGAACGCGGCACGATTACCTATGACCAGTTGAACGCTGTCCTTCCGCCTGACCAAGTGTCCAGCGATCAGATCGAAGACGTGATGAGCATGCTCAACGAGATGGGCATTCAGGTGACTGAGGAAGAAGAATCCGAAGAAGTCGACGACGGCACATCCAAAGAAGTCGCAACGCTTTCTGGCCGTGACGTTGTTCTTGGTGGCGCGGAAGCTGAAAAGCTGGACCGCACGGATGACCCTGTTCGCATGTACCTGCGCGAGATGGGTTCTGTTGAGCTGCTGTCGCGTGAAGGCGAAATCGCGATTGCGAAACGTATTGAGGCTGGCCGCAATACGATGATCCTCGGGCTGTGCGAAAGCCCGCTGACGTTCCAAGCGATCACAATCTGGCGCGACGAATTGCTGTCCGAAGACATTCTGCTGCGCGACGTTATCGACCTTGAGACGACGTTTGGTGACCAGCTGGCCGAAGAAACCGAACAGGCGGCTGTTGTGACCGCTGCCAACGGTGACGAGAAAGAAGAGAAGCAAGAACTTGATGCCGATGGGAACCCCATCGCCAAGGACGACGATGATGATGAGGACGA
Organism: Octadecabacter sp.; assembly: GCA_003533975.1. Taxonomy (GTDB): domain Bacteria; phylum Pseudomonadota; class Alphaproteobacteria; order Rhodobacterales; family Rhodobacteraceae; genus Octadecabacter. The sequence goes on from DQCL01000024.1 coordinate 5,926, forward strand.
GGCAGCGAACCTGTCCCTTGCCGCGATGGAAGCACAGCTGAAGCCACAGGTTTTGGAAACGCTGGCGGTGATCGCGAAGGGCTTTAGCAAGCTGTCTGACATGCAAGACGCGCGGATGTCTGCGACGCTGAACGAAGACGACAGTTTCTCGGGCAAAGAAGAAAAGAAGTACCAGAAGCTGCGTTCCGAAGTCGTTGAAATGGTGAACTCGCTTCACCTGCACAACAACCGGATTGAGGCGTTGATTGACCAGCTTTACGGCATCAACCGCCGTATCATGCAGATCGATTCCAACATGGTGAAGCTGGCCGACCAAGCCCGCATCAACCGTCGTGAATTCGTTGACGCCTATAAGGGGCGTGAGCTTGATCCGACATGGCTTGAAGAGATGGGCGAAAAGTCCGGTCGTGGTTGGCAGGCGCTGATCGAACGCTCCACAGTCAAAATCGAAGAACTGCGCGCCGAAATGGCGCAAGTTGGTCAGTACGTTGGTGTTGATATCCCTGAATTCCGCCGCATCGTGCAGC
>DQCL01000185.1 GCA_003533975.1 Octadecabacter sp.
ACAGGTCAGTCAGGTAGTCGCGCAGAACGTTGCCTGTGATCGCGATTGAGTTTTCACCCTTTGTGATGGTTTCAAATGACGCCCGTGTTGCTTCGCGTGGCGCCATGATGGTGAACTTGTCTGCAACGCCTTTGGCTTCAAGGATCGGCGTTACGTATTTGATAAGTTCCGCATCGTGTGCACGGCTTGCATCGAGCCAGAAAATTGCCTGACAGCCTTCCGCCTTCTGGCGGTCAATCGCGAGGTTCACCCAATCTTCAATCGGCGCCTTACGTGCAGAAGCGGAACGCCAGATGTCGTTGGCTTCGACCTTGTGTTCGTGCAGCACAGTGCCGTCATCAAGGATCATCTTAACGACACCAGCTTCCGGCATTTCGAACGTCGTAGGGTGCGAGCCGTATTCCTCGGCTTTTTGCGCCATCAGACCAATGTTCTGAACTGTGCCTGCAGTCGCAGGGTTCAGCTTACCGTTTTCTTTAAAGAACTTGATCGTTTCGTCATAAACTGGCGCGTAGGAGTTGTCCGGGATCACACAGTTGGAATCGCCTTCCTTACCATCTGGGCCCCAGCCTTTGCCGCCTGCGCGGATCAGCGCGGGCATAGACGCATCAATGATAACGTCGGACGAAACGTGCAGGTTGGTGATGCCTTTGTCGCTATCCACCATGTACATTGGCGGGCGTGATGCCATGCAAGATTCTATATCAGCAAGGATCGCAGCGTTACCATCTACACGTGCCAAAAGATCACCGAGACCCGCGTTCGGGTTCACACCCAGATCGGCCAGTGCGTCGCCGTGCGTTTCGAAGACTGGCGCCAAGAATGCTTTTACCGCGTGACCAAAGATGATCGGGTCGGACACCTTCATCATCGTTGCCTTCATGTGCAACGAGAACAATGTGCCTTCAGCTTTGGTTTCTTCGATCTGTTCGGCGAGGAACGTGTTCAGCGCCTTGGCACTCATGAATGTTGCGTCGACCACTGTTCCAGCCGGATATGTGATGCCGTCCTTAAGAACAGTTTCACCGGATGCTGTTTCCAGAACGATTTTTGCTGTCGCTTCTTTCGCGAGTGTCGCAGAAACTTCGTTAGAGAAGAAATCACCACCAGACATAGAAGAGACTTTGGTTTTGCTGTCAGCACTCCAATCACCCATGCGGTGCGGGTTGTTTTGGGCAAAGCTTTTAACAGCCTTGGCTGCACGACGGTCAGAGTTACCTTCGCGCAAAACGGGGTTCACGGCAGACCCCTTAATGCCATCGTAACGTGCCTGCGCATCTTTTTCCGCGTCGGTTTCAGGTACGTCAGGGTAGTCGGGAATGTTAAACCCATTCGCCTGAAGTTCAGCGATTGCGGCTTTAAGCTGTGGTACAGACGCTGAAATGTTTGGCAGTTTGATGACGTTGGCTTCCGGTGTCTTCACCAAACGGCCGAGTTCAGCCAGATCATCCGATTGGAACTGTTCCTTGGTCAGGTTTTCGGGGAATGTCGCCAGAATGCGACCCGCAAGGCTGATGTCCTTTGTACCAACAGACACGCCCGCAGCTGCGGCGAATTTCTGAATGATCGGCAAGAATGATGCAGACGCCAATTCAGGCGCTTCGTCCACTTTCGTGTAAATGATATCGGACATTAGATTCCCCTTTAGATTGGATTTGGGCGCTTCATAGCGGAATGCACAGAGAAGGTCGACAGTATACCATCGTATACGACAATGGGGTGACAATTCGCCCCGCACGCCGTGTTCAGAACTGTCACTTACTTATGGCATCGCCGTTGCCAGGACTTCCGCCAGTACGGAAACCGCCAAAGTTCCCGCATCGCGGGCAGATGGGATGAGGCCAACCGGACCGCGAAGCCGATTGATGTCCGAGGCTGAGGTTCCCATTTCCTCCAAGGCTTCGACACGGGCATCTCGTGCCCGCTGGCTGCCCTGTGCACCGATATAAAAGGCATTCGTTCGCAATGCCCCTTGCAAAATGCGCGGTTCCCAATCGTGATCATGAAAAAACAATACGATCGCAGTGTGGCCGTCTGTGCGTAGGTCTTTAGGGAACTGTTTTGAGGTTATGTGCTGGGTCGGGCACCCGGCACTTTCCGCAGCTTGCAAGGTTTCAACGTCTGGTGACAGGAGCCGAAGCGGATAGCCCGCGGAGTTCACCAAGGCCGCGAAAGTACCTGCTTCCGGCCCCTTCCCAAACACGAAAAACTGAAGTGCAGGGTCAAATCGCACGGTAAGCGTACCATCGACGCGTTCCGTCTTTCCGGTTTCAAGAACGGACATTGCACCTGAGGCAATGTCGATTTTCAGACTGCATCCGTCACGCGCGGCTTGTCTGAGGGCTATGGTTTGAAGAACTGACTTATCTGGCCTTGGCACCAAAAGGATATCAAGACCGCCACCGCAGGGCAGTTCGATATCCAAAAAGGGTGATCCCATGCCATACCGAATGAGGCGCGGCGATCCATCTTTCAGGACAGTTTCAGCATGCAGGGCAATATCGGCTTCAATGCATCCGGACGACAACGTGCCGACACGGGTTTGGTCAGGCAGGACAGCCATCATTGCCCCCAGAGGCCGGTATGAAGGCCCTTCAACGCCCGCTATAATAGCAAGTACGCTGTCGCTCGATGTGTTGATTATCGCATGGATCGGGTCTGCGCCGGACATGGCGCGATCAAAGGAAATGTTCATAAGTGTTGCTCCAACCCGCCGTGCTGCCGATACGCAATCGACGCATAGAAAGGCCACGACAAGAGGCTTGCCGTGGCCTGCGTTGTTAAGCCTCGATTAACCGCAAGCGGCGACAGCGCGGCGGGTCAGGACACCAACCAGATGGGCACGGTATTCTGCCGTCCCATGCAAGTCGGCGATCATGTCGTCGGCGTTGCCCGACATTCCATCCAGAGCGCCTTGTGAAAAGTCGCCATTCAATGCGGTTTCTGCTTCTGTCCAACGGTAGACACCGCCGTCCGATGCCCCCGTGACCGCCACCCGCACACCATCGGCGGTTTTTGCGACAAAAACCCCGACCAATGCAAAGCGAGACGCAGGCTGGTCGAACTTCTGGTAGTTGGCTTTTTCTGGCGTCGGAAAGCTGACCGATGTGATGATCTCGCCCTCTTTGAGCGCGGTTTCAAACAGACCTTGAAAGTAGTCGTCCGCCGAGATGTCGCGCGTGTTGGTCGTGATCGTGGCACCTGAGCCTAATGCGCCTGCTGGGTAGCATGCTGCTGGGTCGTTGTTGGCCAATGACCCGCCGATGGTA
>DQCL01000309.1 GCA_003533975.1 Octadecabacter sp.
GCTTTTCACACCCAAACACGGCCCCATACGTATGCCTATACCGTGCATCGTTTCGACAGCGTCGCCGCAGCCAGCGCGGCATGCGTGCCTACGACGCCACCAGCCGTCCAATTGCAATTTTGACGGCACGGCTTGGGTCAAAGTCGACATGAGTCTTCATCCTTTCATTCGGGTTGCCCCCTTATGAAAAGCGTTTGTGCAGTTCTTGTGCAGCCCCTAAAGCGCGGCTTGTGCGGCCTCACGGATCGCGCGGATATTGTTGCCGTATACGTCCGGTGTTTCAACAGATCCGCCGCGGAACACTGCAGACCCTGCAACCAGAACATCAGCACCAGCTTTTGCCACCAAAGGTGCTGTAGTCGGGTCAATCCCGCCGTCCACTTGAATATGGATTGGCCGATCCCCGATCATTGCGCGACAACGTGCAACTTTATCCACCATAGAATGGGTGAATTTCTGCCCACCAAACCCCGGGTTGATTGTCATGATCAGGATCATGTCGATATCATCGAGAATATCCACCAGCCCGTCTAACGGCGTCGTCATATTCACCGCAACACCCGCTAGTTTCCCTTCCGCGCGGACAGACTGCAAAGAACGGTGCAAATGCGGCCCTGCTTCTGCGTGAACCGTAATCATGTCGCTCCCCGCCTTGGCAAAGTCACCGATGTAGGGATCAGCCGGCGAGATCATCAGATGTACGTCCATGAACGTTTTTACGTGTGGGCGAATGGCCGCGACGACGTTCGGCCCAATCGTCAAGTTCGGCACGAAATGCCCATCCATTGGGTCCACATGGATCCAATCAGCGCCTTGCGCCTCAACCGCTTGAATTTCAGCGCCTAGGTTGGCGAAGTCAGCTGACAGAATGGACGGTGCAATCTTGATTGAGCGATCAAATGACATGGGAATCCCTTGTGTTTTTCACCGTCTGCCTACCGCGCAGATCAACAGATGTCACGGGCCACTGTGCGCGGCGTTGCGCCACGTGTATTCCCCTTCATTAGCATGGTAATTTGACGTATGGACAACATTTCACTTTCCGCAAGCGACACCTTCAGCCCTGATGAAGCCTTCGTTCTCAGCCGCGCTGAACTGGACACACGCCGCCCGCCTCTCCTGCACACGCAAGACTTCCATGAAATGCTCTGGGTGCAGAACGGCACTGTGCGCCTGCACACCCCGGCGGGCAAACATGACCTGCGCGAAGGCGATCTTCTATTCATTTCCCCCGATCACCCGCACGGTCTTCAAGGTCGCGGAGACGCATCAATGGTTGTCTCCCTCGCCATTCGGCCAGGCGTCATAAATGCGATCGGCAACCGTCACGGCGACCTGTCAGGCGTCGCATTCTGGGGCCGTGGTCTTGAAATTGCCCACCGCGACATTCGCCAACTTGCCGCGCTGAACCAAGCCGCCCTAAAATTGGAACGCAGCCCGCGTCGAAAACTATTCCTTGAAGCATTCCTGCTGCCGCTTCTTGTTGCGCTTGATCGCCCCCCCGAAGGGCTGTCACCTGACGCCCCTGACTGGCTTATTTCCGCCTGTTCCGCTGCTCAGAACCCTGATGTATTTCGCGATGGCGCTGCCGGTTTTGTTGCCTCCACTGGGCGTGCACATCCGCATGTGTCACGCACAATGCGCCGCTTTCTTGGCATCACGCCGTCTGATTACGTCAATGCGCAACGCATGGAATACGCGGCACGCAGACTTACTGGCACAACCGATCCGCTTGCCGAAATCGCGGCCGATTGCGGCATTCCGAACCTGTCACACTTTCACAAACTGTTCCTGACCTCACACGGCGAAACACCACAACGCTACCGCCGCGCGCGCCAACGTGAGCTTGTTCAGCCAAGACCGTAACCTCGCGCAACGCACCTGATGGGTGGCTTGCCAATGCGCGACACTCGTGACAGGATTCCGCTTCATAACACGGTGCTGAAAATGCAAACCATAGACCCCACCAAAACGCACTTGCCGCAAGTTCAGGAACCCCGCAATGACGGGATTCCATTGGATTTGTCTTGGGTTAAGGCTGTTCAGGCGAATACATCCGCAATTGAACGCCGCGCAGCGACCCTTCCCGGGCGTCGTTCCGTGAAAAAGGACTATCAAGCCGCGTGGCTGTGCAAGGCTATCAGTCTGATGGACCTCACAACCCTGTCTGGTGATGACAGTGAAGGTCGCGTACGCCGTCTTTGCGCCAAAGCACGCCAACCCGTGCGCGCCGATCTTCTTAAGACCCTTGGCATGGAAGGTCTGACCACAGGCGCGATCTGCGTGTATCATGATATGGTCAAAACCGCCGTAGACGCATTGCAAGGATCGGGTATTCCCGTTGCCGCGGTTTCCACCGGTTTCCCAGCGGGTCTTTCCCCATTCCATCTACGCATCGCCGAAATCGGCGAAAGTGTCAGTCACGGCGCAGACGAAATCGACATCGTCATTACCCGCCGCCATGTTCTGCAAGGCAATTGGCGGGCGCTTTACGACGAAATGGCCGAAATGCGTGCCGCCTGCGGGAATGCCCACGTCAAAGCAATTCTGGCAACGGGTGAGCTTGGCTCCCTTCGTAATGTCGCCCGCGCGTCTGTGGTTTGTATGATGGCTGGCGCTGACTTCATCAAAACCTCCACCGGCAAGGAACCCATCAATGCGACCCTGCCGGTGACCCTCACCATGATCCGCGCCATCCGCGACTATCATGACCGAACGGGCATCAAAGTCGGCTACAAACCCGCAGGCGGGATTAGCAAAGCCAAAGACGCTTTGGTCTACCTTACTATGATCAAAGACGAACTCGGTGACCGCTGGTTGCAACCCGACCTCTTCCGCTTTGGCGCGTCA
>DQCL01000258.1 GCA_003533975.1 Octadecabacter sp.
AACCCAAGGCTGCGCGCACGGGCAAGAAACGCGAGCTTGTGAAGATGCGCGTCGCTGAAATCGCGATACCCGTTGGCAGCACGGTCTGGTGTCACCATCCCTATGTCTTCGTAATAACGAATGGTTTTCGGCGGCAGCCCAACCCGTGCTCCTGCGTCTTTTATGTTCATTGCGTGACCTCCAGTTCGGCCACCTTCACCCAGCGCAACCGCAGAGCGTTGATGACGACCAAAACACTAGACGCCGCCATCGCGAGGGCGGCCAGTTGCGGAGACAACAGTCCCAATGCCGCGACCGGAATGAGTATGATGTTGTACCCAAACGCCCAGCCGAGGTTCTGCCAAATATTGCGCAATGTGCGGCGGCTCACTTCAATCGCGTGGGCAACACCAGCCGGATTGCCCGACACCAGCACCACATCCGCACTTTCGACGGCCACATCGGTGCCTGTCCCCATCGCAATGCCTACATCGGCAGCAGCAAGCGCAGGGGCGTCGTTGATGCCATCCCCGACAAACGCAACGTTTCGGCCACCAGTTTGGAGGTCTTTAACAGCGTCGACTTTGCCATCCGGCAAAACGCCTGCGATCACGTGATCAATGCCCAGCACATGGCACAGCGCATCCGCTGCGTCTTGCGTGTCACCAGAAATCATCACGACCTCAAGCCCGCGTGCTTTCAGCGCTTGCACAGTCGCCTTTGCTGTTTGCTTGGGCGCATCAGACAAGCCAATCGTTCCAGCATAGTGACCGTCAATCGCGACCATGACGGGTGTTTGCCCTGCGGGAACATCAGCGACTTCATGAACACCTTCACGTGCCATCATCGCTGCATTGCCAATCACGATGCGGCGACCCTCGAACATGCCTTGCACCCCGTGACCGGCCACGGTTTCAACATCAGACGCAATCCGAAGATCACCACCTGAAAGCGCGGCAATCGCGGCCGCCAGCGGGTGATCGGATGCGCTTTCAACCGCGACAACCGCCGCAAGGTCCTGCGCATTCAGCGTGTTAGACACGACAACAGGCGCACCAATCGTTAGTGTCCCCGTCTTATCAAATGCCACGACATCAACGCCCTGCAACGCCTGCAATGCATCTCCGCGTCGAAACAAAACACCAAGCTCAGCAGCGCGGCCCGTACCGACCATGATTGATGTCGGCGTTGCCAAGCCCATTGCGCACGGGCAGGCGATAATCAACACGGATACCCCTGCAACTAACGCCAGCGGCAGCGAGCCAACGACCAGCCAAATCAGAACCGTAAACGCGGCGATCACCATGACCACTGGAACGAACCACAGGGTGATTTTATTGACGAGGTCTTGAACTGGTAAACGTGCGCCTTGTGCTTCGGCGACCATCGCGATGATCCGCGCGAGCATCGTATCAGACCCAACCGCACGCGCTTCAAACACCAACGCTGATGTACCGTTAACAGTGCCCGCGACCAACGCGTCACCAATCGTTTTCTCAACAGGAATGGGTTCACCGGAAATCATGCTTTCATCTACGAATCCAGTGCCGCGTTGCAGTGTTCCGTCCACCGGAATGCGTGCGCCCGCTGCCAAATGGACCACATCCCCAACGACAACTTTATCAAGAGAGACGGACATCACCGCGCCCTCTCTCTCGATTTTCGCTGTATCTGGGCGCAATCCGATCAACCGCTTGATCGCAGCCCCCGTTCGGCCCTTTGCGCGGGCCTCAAGATAGCGGCCCAGCAAGATAAGCGTGACAATCACAGCGGCCGCTTCAAAATAGACGGCGATGGTCCCGTCTGGCAGCCATTGAGGGCGAAACGTTGCAACTGTGGAATAGCCCCAAGCAGCTGTTGCGCCCAAAACGACGAGCGAGTTCATGTCGGGCGCACCACGTAACAGCGCAGGGACACCTTTTGAGTAAAACCCGCGACCAGGTCCGACCAAAACAAGTGTCGCAAGTATGAACTGGATCAACCAGCTGTCCTGCATACCTATCACGTGCGCGATGAAATGGTGGATGGACGGGAAGACATGCCCCCCCATTTCCACAACGAAGACCGGCAACGTCAACGCAGCGGCAATCAGGGTTGAACGCAACAAGGCTGGCGCTTCATCTTCGCGTTCCTGCGCAACACCACCAGTCTTGATCGGGGTTGCGGGGTAGCCCGCCTTTGCGGAAGCCGCCGCGATCAGGCTTTCTAGCCCTGTAATGCCCTCAACTGTCGCGGTACGATCTGCAAAGTTGATGTGCGCCGAGGTCACGCCCTCAACACCAGCCATCGCCTTTTGCGCGCGTGCGGCGCATCCGCCGCAGGTCATTTCGTCTACTTCGAAGCGATAATTGAACATTAAGACTCTCCTTGCGGCCTTCTATATAAACCTTCCAGTAACGGGAAGGTCAAAACAATTCGACACCTACCTCACATCAATTCTGGCACTACATCGGCATAAGAATTGGCCCTATTCGCGCAACCTTAGACCCGAGATAGTATGGCATAGCGCCCTTTGTGCGCCCCTGATTCCATGCGGAGGATTTGAGATGGACGGAATGACAACAAATGACCTGAGCCACGTGGTTAACGCCGATCGTGCTCACGTTTGGCATCATCTCAGCCAGCACCAGCAATATATGAATGCTGATTCAAGTGCACAGGTTGACCCGCGCATCATCGTCGAAGGC
>DQCL01000291.1:0-356 GCA_003533975.1 Octadecabacter sp.
CCAGAGAACAGGCGCACTTCTTGGGACAGGTATCCGATTGAGCGGCGCAGATCGCGGGGCATCACTTGGCCCATATCAACACCGTCAATCAAAACGCGCCCCTTAGTCGGACGGTAGATGCCGGACAATAGTTTCAACATGGTGGACTTGCCTGAACCGTTAGACCCAAGCACCGCAATGCGCTGGCCCGCTTCAATCTTAAGACCCGGAATATCGAGGTTCTGACCGCTGTCCTCATTGTAGCAAAACGCGATGTCGCGCAGTTCAAAAGCGCCCTTCATTTCTTCGCGACGCAGATAGGTGCGGTCTTCTTCTTGGTCTTGCTCAGCATCGGCAATTTCGCCCAAGGCTTCCAA
>DQCL01000291.1:439-3843 GCA_003533975.1 Octadecabacter sp.
ATGATTGTGCCGACCGTAAATTCACCCGTAAACACCATAAACGTCCCTGCAACCACGGCGGCTACATAGGTCGCCTGCTGCACGCCCTGCGCCCAGAACGTCAGGGTACTGGCGAGCTTGCGTTGTTCGGATGTCGCGAGGGACGACACCGCAGAAAGCTCAGACCAGAGGCGCTTGAAACGGTCTTCGCCGCGCTGCGCTTTGATGGTGTCAGCTTCGTAAATCACTTCATGAAGCAGCTTATTGGACTTCGCGCTCGCGCCTTGGGTCTGATGTGTCAGCGCAATCATCTTCTTTTGCAGAAAGAAAGACGGCAAAACCATCAACAGGCCACCAACAAACAGAACCCAAACAACATTGCCGCCAATGGACGCCACCAATGCAAGGAACAGCACGATAAACGGCAGATCGGTCAGTGTGCCGATCGTAGACGCTGTGAAGAATTCGCGTACAGACCCGAACTCGCGCACCGCAGAGAACAAGCCGGACGGTGTCTGGCCTTCCTTGCCACGACGCATGCCGAGCAAGCGATCCATCAACAGGCTTTGAACCTGAAGTTCGATCTTACGCCCAGCCCCATCCATCAAACGGGCACGCGCAATACGCAAGCCAGCTTCAAGCAACATCGCCAAGCCAGCGCCAATCGCCAGCACCCACAGTGTTGCGGTGGACTGGTGCGGAATTACGCGGTCATAGACCTGCAAGGAAAACAGCGCCACGGCCACAGCCAGCAAGTTGGCGACAAAGGACCCAAGCGCGACTTCCGCAATATGACGACGGAACTGCAACATCTCGCCCCAGAACCAATGGGCTTTCTTGCCCTTGCGGGCGTGCTTCTTGGATAGGTCTGCAATCGCCATATCAGCACGCAACACCAGACCGCTGAAGTAGGGGATGAAGTCGTTGATCGGCACTTCAGCGCGGTTGTCACGGCAGGTTGTGTCAAACACGATCACCGCATCGTCGGTCTGGTCCAGCACCAAAAGAACATGGCCGGACGTCATTTCAACAAGGGCGGGCCATTGATCTGGTGTGGGTTTGCCAACGGTTGTTACCGCACTCACGAGGCCAGCCTCGTTTAATGCTTTGGCAATCGCGTGCGGTGTGATGTCATCTCCGCTCGATGTGGTCATGACCTCCAGCAAATCGGAACGCACAATGTCTACACCCAGCAACCCTGCATAGGTCGCCGCCAAATCAGCACGGGTTTTGGCTTTGTCGGAAAAGCGGTCTTCAGCACTGGCAGCGTGCGTTTCAGCGGTTGCTTCTTTTGCCGCTTTTTTCGGCTCAGCCTTAGAAATGCGCGTTAGCTTACCGCCGCTTGTAGCGTTGATATCAAAGGCGATGACGGGGCCGCTCATATGTCTTCTCCGTCAACCAATGTGCCGTAAATACGGGCGAGTTTCAGTTCTTGGCGTGCAAGATCATAGCGCAGCGCAACGGCGTCACGTTCTGCGTCTAGTTTGGTGCGAAACACGCCTACGACCTCGGGCACAGTGCGTTGGCCCGCGCGCAGTTGTTCTTCGAACAGTGTGTAGTTGTCGTTGGCTTGCGCGATAATCGTTTGGATATTGGTCTGCTGACGACGCAGCGATGTGATCTGGCCTTGGATCGCAGCGACTTCGCGTGCGCTGTCTTCGCGCTGCTCTGCAACTTCAAGTTCTGCCGCTTGGCCCACCGCTTCAATCGCGGCAAGGTCTGCGCGACGTCCGAAACCTAGACCGTTTGGAATGCCTACATCGATACCAGCGCCACCGCCCTGCCCCAAGATACCAGTCGCTGAAACATTCGGCGAATATCCAGCCTGAAGCGCGCGTGCTTCTGCCAGTTCACGTGTACCTTCGGCTTCGACCTTCATCACATCAAGCGGTTGGGCTGTGCCAGCCGGATCGCTGATCGCTTCAATACCACTGACACCGTCCAAGGACGTGGCAGACATTGCCGCAAGCTCAGCGCGTGCTGACGACGCGGCTTCGCGGTCTTCCAAAACGTCGGAACGCATTTGTGTTAGCTTTTGTTGCACCAGCTGCAAATCAGCGCGGTCATTGATACCCGCGTTCACACGCTCGGACATGACGTATTCAAACCGCTCCATCCGCGCCATACCGCCCTCATTGACGGCAGCGCGGGCTTCCGACGCTTGCACGCTTAGGTACAGATCCAGCGCTTGGTAAACGCGATCATTGGTATCTTGGGCCAGTGCCACAGCGGCGACTTCTACGTCAGCGCGGGCAAATTCGCGTTCAGAACGTTTAGCACCATTATCAAACAGAGTTTGTTCAACCACCAGGTTGGTAACAATGGACCCGAGTGAATTAAGCGAGATCGTTGGGCCAAGCGTTGGCAGCCAGTTCATCTCGCGGGCTTCGGAACGCAGCATCGCGGCGCGAAGCTCAGCTTCGGCAGCGCGGGAGTTCGCAGCCAACACGGATGAGGAAACTTGGGCGTAGGGTCCAGAGGAAATGACAGAGCGGCGGTTCAAAAGTGCGTCGATAAGCTCGGAACGTTCGCCGTTGGAAAGCTCGCCCTCAAGTGCTGCGCTCGATTGTGGCGCACCCGTTGCCATCGCTTCATCTGTTCCCAGAAGATTGCCAGCGCGGGACACGATGTCCTCACCCATGCAGCCGCTCAAGACTGTCGCGGCGAGCAATGCCGCAATCGGTGTCTTGATGTAATTTGCCCGTCCTAAATTATCTTGGCCCACTCGATACCCCAGTTCGCTTATCTTTTGCGCAGCGGGGGCCGGTTGATCCGGCCCTCCGCCAATGTCGTGCACCCTCCCCTATTGCAGGGAAGGCGTAGGTTTTTAGATGGTGCCGATGACGTTGACGCCGTCTTCAATGAATATCTGCGCGTCGTCTCCCATTGTGTAAACATCGTAGGTCTTGCCGTCGATATCCTTGGTCTCGTTGATATCTTTCGCACCAGTGATCGTCACACTATCATCATCGCCGCCATGGATGATCAGGTTGTTGTCGATATCCGACAGTCCTTCGAGCGTGTTGATGTCCAACGTCAGGTCGCTGTCCTTGGCAAAGCTAAGATCAATCGCGCCGATGTCGAAGTTATCCAACCCGATTAAATCCACAGCATTCGTGCCCGCTTCTTCGAGGACCAGATAGGTGGAATTTTCGTTGCCAGCGGTGTCAGTTTCATTCACGACCAGATGCGATCCGTTCGGAAGAATAGAGTCGAATTCGAACTCCATTTGTGTACCCGCGTTGTTCAGGTCGACATCGTCTTGATCCTTAAGCTGGTTTGTCCCACCGGAATTCGTGATTTCGGTCACAGTGACATCATTGTCGGTTGCAGCAATTTTGATTGCTTCGACACCATCATCGTCAAGAATGACGTTTTCGATCAGCGGCGCTTCGGGATCAACCATATCAACACGGAACGCGTCC
>DQCL01000221.1 GCA_003533975.1 Octadecabacter sp.
TCAATGTCCAAAAGCCACGCGATGACAGGTTCGCGTGTAGGCTGGATTTGCGGGCCCGCAGACGTGATTGAGCACCTCATCAACCTTGCAACCCACACGACATACGGCGTTGCAGGCTACATTCAAGATGCTGCCCTTTTCGCGCTCAGCGAAGGCACCCCCCTTGAGGACGAAGTCAGCGCCCCTTTCGCGCGCCGTCGCAAAATCACCGAAACTCTGCTCGCCAAGCAAAACATAGTCAAAGGCAGCCCAATCAGCGGCGCGATGTATGCGATGCTCGACATTCGTGCGACGGGGTTAAGCGGACAAGACTTCGCCAATACATTGCTCGACACACACCAAATCGCGACCATGCCCGGTGAAAGCTTCGGAACAGCCGCCGCAGGCCATATTCGTGTCGCTATGACAATTGACGACGAAACCTACGCATCGGCGCTCCAAACCCTGCTCGACTTCGCAAAAGACAAAGCATCTTAGCCTTGTCTTTGTCTCATAAATATCCCGGGAGGTCTGGAGGGCTGGCCCTCCAGCGGATCGGATTTGGCGTAGCCAAATTCGATTAAACATAAGGACCTCAACATGACCAGTTTTCGCGACCTTCACAATCCTGGGCACCCCTTCATCCTTGCCAATGCGTGGGATATCGGCTCAGCGAAGGTCCTGAAATCTATGGGTGCGCAAGCGCTCGCGACCTCCTCTGCAGCGCATGCTTTCACCCTCGGTCGCCCCGACGGGCTCGGGGTATCACGCGACGAGGCTTTGGCGCACGCACAAGATATCGTTGCTGCTACCGGACTCCCCGTCCAGGGTGATTTCGAAAACGGCTGGGGCGATGACCCCGACGAAGTCGCTGAAACCGTTAAACTTGCTGCCGAAGCTGGCCTAGCGGGGATATGCATCGAGGATATCAAAGTCCCAAGCACTGTCGCATATGCTCGCGAATTCTCAATTGAACGCATCAAAGCTGCCGTCGCCGCCGCACGCGCTTTGCCGCAGGATTTCGTCCTGACCGCACGCGCAGATGGCATCATGACGGACACCTATGACATCGATGAGGCCATCGCGCGTCTACAAGGTTTCGAGGCCGTCGGTGCTGACTGTCTCTATGCACCGCTGCCCAAATCTATGAACGACGTGGCGCGTATTTGCGCCTCTGTTTCTGCACCGGTGAATGTACTGGTTGCGGGCCCTATCTATACCGCGCACACAATGGCAGATTTTGCAAAACTTGGTGTCGCACGTCTCTCACTCGGCTCTGCTCTCGCCCGAGCCACCCATCGTATTTTGCACGACGCCGCTGCACAGATGTTTCAGAAAGACGCGTTTTCCCTCCTCGGACACTCCATATCCGGTGATACGGTAGATGCATTAATCACCTAAACGTTCCTCAAGTTATAACTTTTCATAGCGCAAAAACGACCAAGCGTCGCAAAAGCGATAGAACCTTCGATCAAGACACCAGACTTTTCGAGTATGGAGTTTTTTTCATGACCCTGAACACACACGCGACACGCGTTCAGCGAACAATAGGCGCCCGTCGCGGGCGTGCTGCCCGTGGGAGACCCGTTGACCTGTAGAGAAACCAATTATTCCTACAGCACGAGGTCCAACAAATGAACGCCGAAACACCTTCCCGCCCAGCCCGCGCCAACCGGAGCGGCGGCCGCGCCGCCCGTCACGCAGCACGTACCGCGAAACTCTCTGATCATATGCGCCCCGTTCGCGCAGGCATGACTGGGGGCGCATACAAGCCTCTTTCAGATGCGGATGTTCTAAAAATCCACGAGGCCGCACTCACCGCCCTTGAGACCATCGGTCTTGCAGATGCGCCGCCATCCGGTGTGGAAATTCTGACAAACGCGGGCGCGGTCCTTGGTGTTGATGGCCGTATCCGCTTCCCGCGCGCCTTGGTCGAAGATATGCTCGCAATCGCCTGCAAGGATCTCACGCTGTTCGGCCGTGACCCGATCCATGATCTCGATTTGAGCGGTCAGCGCGTGCATTACGGCACCGCAGGCGCCGCTGTGAACATGGTCGACGTGGACGGCAATGAATTCCGTGACAGCACGTTACAAGATTTGCATGATGCCGCCCGGATTGCCGACAAACTCGACAATATCCACTTTCTTCAACGTCCGATGGTTGCACGAGATATTTCTGACAATCTGGAAATGGATCTGAATACAATCTACGCCTGCTGCAGCGGCACAACCAAACACGTCGGCACCTCGATCTCGGACCCAAGCCACGCAGCAGAATGCCTCGAATTCGCATACACAATCGCCGGTAGCGAAGCCAAATACCGCGAACGGCCCTTCGTTTCGATGTCCAACTGTTTCGTCGTCCCTCCAATGAAATTCGCAACCGAAAGCTGCGAATCGATGGAAATTTGCATTCGTGGAGGCATGCCGGTCCTACTGCTATCGGCTGGCATGTCCGGTGCCACGGCACCATCAACAATCGCAGGCGCGATTGTACAGGCCTGTGCAGAATGTTTGGCTGGAATCGTCTACGTAAATGCGCTTGCGCCAGGCCATCCCGCAATTTTTGGCACGTGGCCGTTTGATCTAGACTTACGCACCGGAGCCATGACCGTCGGATCAGGCGAACAAGCGCTCCTGACAGCGGGCTGCGCTCAAATGCACGCTTTCTATGGCATTCCGGGCGGTGCGACTGGCGGTGCCTGCGATTCCAAAATGCCTGACATGCAGGCTGGCTGGGAGCAGATGTGCACCAACGTGCTGGCAGGCACCAGCGGTTGCAATATGATCTATGAGGCCGCAGGCATGCATGCTTCTCTGCTCGGGTTTTGTCATGAAAGCCTGATCCTAAGTGATGACCTTATCGGTCAAGCACTGCGGTGCGTGCGTGGTATCGAAGTTGACGATGAAACACTGGCTTTGGACCAAATGCATGAAGTTTGCATCGGCACAGATGACGCGCCTGGTGTTGGCCATTACCTCGGCACGAACCGTACCCTCAGCCATATGGAACGAGATCGGATATACCCCTCCCTTGGCAACAGGATGAGCCCAAAGGAATGGGCGGAAAAAGACAAACCCAACCTGATCGAAAATGCTATCGCACGGAAAGATCAAATCTTAGCAACCCGATCTGCAGCGCGGTTTGATCCGTCATTAGACGCGATGATACGCTCACGGTTCAACATCCACCTCCCCGCTTGACGTCAATACAGGGAAAGATTGAGTACTTAAGAGCCAAAGAAATGGGAAGAACACAGCGGATGCCCCACACACCAGTGGGTCGCTTCGCGCCGTAGTGTGGGGGTCTTTCTCAGGCTACGGCCATCGGCTCTCCAGCCTGTTCCGCGCCCCCATGAAAAGACATTAAGGTTAATACTGCCTTACTTTCGCGTCTTTCTTTGGCTCAAAAATACTCAAGTCTTCAGTCCAACAAAACACACAGCGTTAATTTGGACGCGAAATTGTCCCGCCACCGATAGCCGCACCAACGCCTGTGGTGGCGGGCGCACTTGTTGGCAATCCCTTTGCTACGCGCACAGCAAGATATGCGAAGGCCTGAGCCTCAAGCATATCACCGTCAAATCCAGCATCTTCGATCGGGGCGACGGAAACATGACACTCCGACGCCAGCATTTTCATCAACGTTGGATTCCTGCGCCCCCCACCCGTCACCAGAATGCGTTCGGGAACGCTTGGGCAAGCTTTCATACCTTGCGCAACGGAGGCAGCACAGGCCATCGTTAACGTTGCAATTGCATCCGCATCGGGCAGCTTCGTGACTGCCTGCGAAAGCCCGACAAATGCATCGCGATCAAGCGATTTCGGGGGCATTCGAAAGAAAAACGGGTGTTCAAGGAACTGGTCAACAAGTGACTGATCAACAGTTCCGGTTGCCCCTAGCTTACCACCTTCATCGAACGGACGTCCCAAACGGGACTGCATGAAATCATTTATTGGCGCGTTGGCAGGACCAGTATCAAACGCCAACAATGCGCCTTCGCTTTCTGGCAACGGCAAACGCGGATCGATCCAAGTGAGGTTCCCCACACCGCCCAGATTCAAAATCGCCAATGGCGCGCCGGCCTTCATTTTCTTGGCTAAGGCAAAATGATAAAATGGCGCCAAGGGCGCACCCTCGCCTCCCATTTGAACGTCTGCACTTCGAAAGTCCCACACAACTGGCTTATTCAACACATCGGCGAGCACTGCACCATCGCCCGCCTGATGGGTTCCGCGTCCTTTTGGGTCATGGGCAAAAGTCTGGCCATGAAAACCAACAAGATCTGCATCCACAAATCCGCTTAACACCTGCGCATGTACTGTTTCGACGAGCTCAGCCGCGATCGACACATCATCTTCGGGCCACTTACCTAACGCGGCGCGCAGCACAGCTGTTTGGGCAACCGAATAGGGTCGAAAGGCGCTTTCGCCAAACTCGAGAACTTGGTGCCCATCCGTCACAATCTCTGCCGCATCTACTCCGTCGAGCGACGTACCCGACATGGCTCCGACGACGCGCACCACCTGATCTTTCAACATGCTCTTTCCCTTGGGCCAACTGCCCCCTATAGAATGGCCCGAAAGAACGTGAGGCGACAAGTCATGACCTACCATCCAAAATCAGATTTTATCCGTGTGATGATGGAACGCGGCTTCCTAGCCGATTGTACCGACTATCAAGGTCTGGACGAGGCTTTTGCTGCAGGTGTTGTTCCTGCCTACATTGGCTTTGACGCGACGGCGAAATCCTTGCACGTTGGATCCCTGATCCAGATCATGATGTTGCGCTGGCTGCAAAAGACCGGCCACCAGCCGATCACCCTCATGGGCGGCGGTACGACTAAAGTCGGCGATCCTAGCTTTCGTGCAGATGAACGCCCCCTGCTCACGCCCGAGCAGATTGACGACAATATCGCCGGCATCAAGAAGGTGTTTTCGGCCTACATCGATTACGACAAAACCGACACGCCTGCTCTGATGCTAAACAACGCCGAGTGGCTGGATGATCTGAACTACCTCGATTTCCTGCGCGACATAGGTAAGCATTTCTCGGTCAACCGGATGCTGTCCTTTGAAAGCGTAAAGTCGCGCCTTGACCGCGAGCAGAGCCTGAGCTTCCTTGAGTTCAATTACATGATCCTGCAAGCCTATGATTTTCTTGAGCTCAACCGCCGCTACGGCTGTTTGCTGCAGATGGGCGGGTCGGATCAGTGGGGCAATATTGTTAACGGTATCGACCTGACACGCCGTGTGTTGGATCATCAGATTTTCGGTCTGACCTCGCCACTTCTGACCACCAGCGACGGTAAAAAGATGGGTAAATCCCTGTCCGGCGCGATCTGGCTCAATGATGAAATGCTCAGCTCGTACGAATTTTGGCAGTTCTGGCGCAACACGATGGATGCGGATGTGGGCAAGTTCTTGCGTCTGTTCACCGAGTTACCGCTGGATGAATGCGCCCGATTGGCAGCCCTAGAAGGGGCGGAGATCAATGACGCCAAGATCGTGCTTGCGGATGCCGTAACAACACTGGCCCATGGTGCTGATGCCGCGACAGCAGCGCAGGCCACCGCGCGCGAAGTGTTTGAA
>DQCL01000041.1:0-3347 GCA_003533975.1 Octadecabacter sp.
TTGGTGGCGGGGTTCAGGTTGAAACAGGCCTTCTCATGGATGTCGCGGTTCTCTGTCACAAGCGCATCCAGCCGCGCCAACACGCTGCGGGATTCTCCGACTCGCTTTGCAATTGATTGCACACGCGCTTCGCTTTGTGCCGGTACCCAGTCCCGTGTTCTTAGTGTCATGTCGAACCCTCCAGATTTGCATCAACATGACCACCGTAAATGGATGTTTGCAATACGCGGGGCTACGGCCTATACGCAGCGCTGAAATGCGCGTGTAGCCCGCTATGGCTCGAATCAATCCGGTTCAGTGAACCCGGCGGCTGACGTGCGTTATAGAAATTTGAACACACGAACCGAAAGAGACTGAACACATGGCAAATACTCCACAGGCTAAAAAGCGCGCACGTCAGAACGAAGCACGCTTTCAAGTAAACAAAGCACGCCGCTCCCGTATCCGCACATTCCTGCGCAAAGCTGAAGAAGCGATCGCATCTGGTGACAAAGATGCAGCAGCAGCAGCCGTTCGCGCGCTCCAGCCAGAACTGATGCGCGGCGTTTCCAAGGGCGTTTTCCACAAGAACACAGCGGCACGTAAGATGTCCCGCCTGAGCGCACGCGTCAAAGCGATCGCTTAATTTCGGTCCTTACCGATTCTTAAAAATTATCAACTTTAGGCGGTCCACGGGGCCGCCTTTTGCTTTTTTGCTCTCATTTTCATCATCCCCGACTGCGACTTTTCCTTGAGATTCAAAGGTTGATCAGATTCGTTTCATTCCAAGCTGTGTCAAGACCATCAACGCTGTTGAAATGGAGCGCGACACACGGCTAGTTTTGCCGAGTGATTCATTTTGTTCCTGGGGGAACGTAAGACTTTAAAGCATGGAATACGTCGACATCTACACAACGGTAGATTGGCGCAAAACGGTCTTGGACCGGACCATGTTTTGACATTTTGGTGCGCGAAGGTTTGGGAACCTTGCAATGCATTATGTCAGGTCAAGCAACCTCCGGCGCTGACTGTAGACGAGGTGTTCTCTCGGAGCAGTGGGCTCAACGCATTTGTGCAAGACAAGCCGCCGCAAGGTATTTGCGGTGCGTCTATCTTGCGGACTGCGGGGAATGATTTGGGCGCAGATGATGGTGGCAGCCATTTGAGCAATAGATTGGGACAACGGGGACAGTATGACGAACGTGCACTGGGACAAGGTTAAATCGGACATGCGTGCAGCAATCGGTGCGGGCAATTACAAAAGTTGGATTGAACCGCTGACACTGGTTACAGCGTCCGAAGGTGTTGCACGTCTCGGTGCCCCAAGCCCATTTGTTGGCGATTATGTCGGTAAGACTTACGGTGACCAGATTATCTACCACCTCAACCGTCAGGGAATGGCCGTTCAGCGCCTCGCGTTTGATGTTGATGGCGCTGCCAAAACCCCATCCAAGCCCGCGTCCAAGCCAGCCCAAAGCAAACCAGCCAACATTCAGGCCGATGCGCAGCCCGACCAACGTTTCACATTCGACAGCTTCGTCGTCGGCAAGCCGAACGAGCTCGCCCATGCCGCCGCCAAACGCGTTGCGGAAGGTGGCCCGACCACGTTCAACCCGTTGTTCCTTTATGGCGGTGTTGGCTTGGGTAAAACGCACCTGATGCACGCCATCGCCCACGAGCTTGGCGAAAAGCGCCCTGACCTCAACGTGCTTTATGTTTCCGCTGACCAGTTCATCTATCGTTTCATCTCCGCGCTACGGGATCGTAAGATGATGGACTTCAAACAACACTTCCGTTCGGTTGACGTGTTGATGGTCGATGACATCCAGTTCCTTGAAGGCAAAGAATCAACGCAAGAAGAATTCTTCCACACGTTCAACGCGCTGGTTGATCTCGGCAAACAAATCATCATTTCCGCCGACCGCGCACCGGGTGAAATCCGTGATCTGTCCGAGCGTATCAAGTCACGCCTGCAATGTGGTCTCGTGGTTGACCTGCACCCGACAGACTACGAACTCCGCCTCGGCATTCTGCATGCCAAGCAAGAGATGTTCGTCAATGTCTACCCAGGTGTCGAAATTGCCACGGGTGTCCTTGAGTTCCTCGCGCACCGCATTTCCAGCAACGTCCGCGTTCTTGAGGGCGCCTTGAACCGCCTCTACGCGCTCGCATCCCTCGTGGGTCGCACTGTTTCCGTTGAAATGGCACAGGATTGCCTGTCCGATATTCTGCGTGCATCTGATCGCAAACTCACCATCGAAGAAATCCAGCGTAAAGTGTCTGAGCATTACGACATTCGCCTGTCTGACATGCTCGGCCCAAAACGCACACGCACGCTGGCCCGCCCGCGTCAGGTCGCTATGTGGTTGTGCAAACAGCTCACCAGCCGCAGCCTGCCTGAGATCGGCCGCAAGTTCGGAAAACGTGACCATACAACGATCATGCATGGCGTGCGTAAAATTGATGAATTGCGTCAGTCTGACAGCCAGATCGCCGATGATCTGGAAATGCTACGCCGCGCACTCGAAGACTAGGCATTAAACCCTTGTGGATGGGCTAAAATCCGCTAGTTTTGGCGTCCCGACATCTTGCGGGCATCACTAGCGGAGACAGGCCATGAAACTCAGCATCGAACGCGCATCACTGCTCAAAGCCGTGGCACAAGCTCAATCAGTTGTGGAACGCCGCAACACGATCCCAATCCTCGCAAACGTGCTGATCGAAGCCGAAGGCGCCGAGGCCACATTCCGCGCGACTGATCTCGACATCGAAGTCGTCGACAAAGCTGCGGCTGTTGTTGAACGGGCAGGGGCCACAACGGTTTCCGCTGTGACGCTGAACGAAATCGTTCGCAAGCTGCCAGACGGCGCACTCGTCACCCTGACCGAAGACAGCGCATCCGGCCGCCTGACAATCGAAGCAGGTCGTTCCAATTTCTCTCTCGCGACATTGCCCAAGGAAGACTTCCCTGTAATGGCAACGTCCGACTACGCGGCAAACTTCTCGTGCCCGGCACCAGTTCTGCGTCGCCTGTTCGACAAATCCAAATTCGCGATTTCCACGGAAGAAACCCGTTACTACCTCAACGGGGTTTACATGCATGTGTCCGACTCCGATGGCGGCAAAGTCTTGCGCTGCGTCGCGACCGACGGCCACCGTTTGGCCCGCATCGACGCTGATCTCCCCGAAGGGGCTGACGGCATGGCGGGCGTGATCGTGCCGCGCAAAACCGTGGGCGAATTGCGTAAGCTGCTGGATGACGACGACATGGAAATCGCTGTCTCTGTTTCTGAAACCAAAATTCGTTTCGCAACGCCTGACATTACCCTGACATCCAAAGTGATCGACGGCACATTCCCCGACTACAC
>DQCL01000041.1:3407-4520 GCA_003533975.1 Octadecabacter sp.
GTCGATCGTGTTGCAACTGTTTCCTCTGAACGGTCTCGCGCGGTGAAATTGCAGCTCGACGAAGATCGTTTGATCCTGTCCGTCAACGCACCAGATTCCGGCGCTGCGGAAGAAGAACTTGCCGTGGCCTACGGTGACGAACGCCTCGAGATTGGCTTCAACGCGAAATACCTCCTCGAAATCGCATCCCAAGTAGACCGCGAGAACGCAGTGTTCATGTTCAACTCCTCCGGCGACCCGACCCTGATGCGCGAAGGAAATGATACCAGCGCGATCTACGTCGTCATGCCGATGCGCGTGTAACAACCCGTTGCGGTTCATGTCTGAGATGTTGAAAAAGGGTCGCACATAATGTCGGCCCTTTTTCTGTCTCGACTGACCCTGTCTCACTTTCGTTCGCACAAGCGTGCCAATCTGGACCTCGACGGACGCCCGGTCGCTATCTATGGGCCGAATGGCGCGGGCAAAACCAACATCCTCGAAGCCGCTTCAATCCTGTCACCGGGCCGCGGCTTGCGGCGCGCCAGTTCCGACGACATGACCCGCCGCCCCGAGGCGCTCGGTTGGAAAGTCACGGCTGACCTCACATCCCTGAACCAACAGCACGAAATCGAAGCGTGGTCCGAAAACGGCGCATCCCGCCAAACCAAGATTGATGGCAAAGCCGCCGCACAGGTGGCGCTGGGCCGCATCGGGCGTGTCCTCTGGCTCATTCCCGCAATGGACCGTCTCTGGATTGAGGGCGCCGAAGGCCGTCGCCGTTTTCTTGACCGCGCCACACTGTCCTTTGAACCCCTCCACGCCGAAGCCGTCCTATCCTATGAAAAGGCCATGCGCGAACGCNNATGGTGCGCGACGCGCATTGGTACGCCGCCCTTGAACGCCAGATGGCGGACTCCGGCGCACAAATTCATCGCAACCGCTCCCATGCGCTGGATCTGCTTGCCACCGCACAGGGTGCCGCTGAAACGGCCTTTCCCACGGCAACCTTGTCGTTGACCCATTCTGACCCTGCCTGCGATGCGCCAGAAGACTCTAACGCATTGCTCGCGGCCTATGCTGGCAACCGTTCCCGCGACATGGCCGCTGGTCGAACGCTGATCGGCCCGCACC
>DQCL01000135.1 GCA_003533975.1 Octadecabacter sp.
CACCAAGGTCGAAACCGCGATTGAGCCGAAGTTCCAAGAACACTTCGTCAACGCCAACGCGATCCCCCACGCGACGGACCCGTTCACTATTCTGCG
This sequence comes from Octadecabacter sp., assembly GCA_003533975.1. Classification (GTDB taxonomy): domain Bacteria; phylum Pseudomonadota; class Alphaproteobacteria; order Rhodobacterales; family Rhodobacteraceae; genus Octadecabacter. The sequence goes on from DQCL01000135.1 coordinate 97, forward strand.
GTCAAACACACCTCTTCCTGACGTGCTGTTCAACACGCAAGGAGACGGAGGCGGACGCCGCAGACGTAAGCGGGGATAAGGGCCATTCGCTCCGCTTGACGACCCTGCATGCGGGGCGTATCCAATCCGACGTCGCGGGTATGGTGAAAAGGTATCACGAAAGCTTCCCAAGCTTCAGTTACGAGTTCGATTCTCGTTACCCGCTCCAGATCATTTTCAGGAGAACGCCCCATGTCAGACATTATCCGCATCGAGTCAGGCGCTCGTATGAGCCAAGTCGTTATCACGGGCGGCATTGCCTACCTTGCCGGACAAGTTGGTGCTGAAGGCGGAACTGTGACAGAACAAACAACTGCCATTCTTGACCAGATTGATGTGTTGCTTGCAAAGGCGGGCACGGACAAAACCAAACTGATCACCGCGCAAATCTGGTGTGCTGACATGGGCACAGACTTTGCTGATATGAACGCCGTTTGGGACGGTTGGGTTGCTGAAGGGTGCGCGCCTGCGCGTTGGACAGGTGAAGCCAAGCTTGCGACAGCGGGCTACAAGGTTGAAATCATTGTTACCGCAGCGATATGATCGCCTACCTGACGCCACTCGGCCCCGATGAACTCCGCGATGCAGGCATACCCGCGCCGTGGACATTCGGGATGGCAGACCGTGTTCGGTTCGGCGACCTTGACGCGCTAAACCACGTAAACAACGTGGAATACCTGCGCTGGTATGAAACTCTGCGTTTCAATTATCTGACCCACTATAGCATTTACGAACTTGCCGGTGATGATCCAAAAATTGTCGTGAAATCAGTAGGGGTAGACTACAAAGCTGAAGTGAAACGCAACACCAGCTATATCAACGTCACGCGTACGGTTTCTATGCGCAACACCAGTTGGAAGATGGAATACGCGACATTTGTCGATGGTAAGATCACCACGACAGGGGATTGCGTTGCGGTTCTGTTGAACGACGACAACAGCAAACGATCGCTATCTGACGCGCTACGCGAAACACTCATCAGCCGCGATGGGGCTGTACAGCTTTAAACGCCGTGTTTTTGCAGGAACCCGACCAACGCCGCAGTTGATCCATCTTTGCCGGATGCATCTGCGCCCTCAACGATAGGCTGCAATGCCGTTGCAAGTTCTTTGCCTAATTCCACGCCCCATTGGTCGTAGGAATTGATCCCGAGTACCACCCCCTCAACGAACACACGATGTTCATAAAGCGCGATGATCTGGCCTAGCGTGAACGGGTCCAGTTTCGGATAAGCAATTGTTATTGAAGGGCGGTTACCTAAGAAAACGCGGTGCTTGGCTTGTCGTTCAAGTTCTGCCCCTTCAAATTTCCCAGCAACCTTGCTGCGTGCTTCATCCAGATCGCGACCTTTCATCAATGCCTCGGACTGCGCCAAGCAATTGGCGACAAGCAACTGGTGTTGATGATGCAAATCATCGTCATGGCCACGCGCCGCAACAAGGAATTCACACGGGATCACACGGGTGCCTTGGTGGATCAACTGGTAAAACGCATGCTGGCCGTTCGTACCCGGTTCGCCCCAAACAACAGGGCCGGAATTGACGGAAAGGTCTTCACCATCCATGCTGACGCCTTTGCCGTTACTCTCCATCTCAAGCTGTTGAAGATAGGCCGGTAAGCGACTGAGATTGTTGTCATAAGGTAGAACGGCACGTGTGGAATAGCCGCACACCTGATTGTGCCAAATCCCGACTAGCGCCAACATGACGGGCATGTTTTCGGACCAGTCCGCCGCTTGGAAATGACGATCCATATCCTGTGCACCACGCAAAAATGCGCGGAAAGCGTCTGGGCCAATCGCAATCATCATCGACAGACCAATTGGGCCCCACATGGAATAACGCCCGCCGACCCAATCTTCGAACCCGAAAACGCGGCTTGGTGCGATCCCGAAGGCCGCGGTTCCATCTTCAGACGTTGAGAGCGCCGCGAACTGGGCTGCTGGATCGGACACGCGTTCGCCCATCCATGCCTTTGCGGTACGCGCGTTTGTCATGGTTTCGATAGTCGTGAACGTTTTGGACGCAACGATTACCAGCGTCGTCTTCGGGTCACAGCTGCGAAGGACTTGGCTGATATCGGCGGGATCAACGTTAGACACGAAGTGGCAGCGTGGCCCATCATGATACGGCGCCAGTGCAAGAACCCCCATCGCAGGACCAAGGTCGGATCCTCCAATACCGATGTTCACCACATCCGTAATCTTACCACCCTCCCCTTTGAACGCACCGGAACGCACATCGGCTGCAAACTTTTCCATCCGATCAAGCGTGCTCAAAACTTCAGGCATGACGTCCACACCGTCGACCTTTACAGGCCCGCCATCAAGATTGCGCAACGCGGTGTGCAGCACGGCGCGGCCTTCGGTTTCATTGATTGCGGCACCGTTGAACATCGCATCGCGCTTACTCGCGAGGTCGACTTCCTCAAGCAGGTCTATCAACAACGCACGGCCATCGGCATCAATGTTGGTTTTGGCGTAGTCGAGACGTATGTCACCCGTCGACGCCGAAAAAATGACCGCACGATCGGCGTCAACAAGCGTTTCGAAACGGCGGCCCTTAACGGCCTCGCCGTGCTTGCGTAGCTTGTCCCACATGGCTTAGCTCTCCGCCCAATGAACAGTCGCACCGGCCAAAATGCCGGCGATCGGTGCCTCGTTTGATGTCAACGCCTTAGCGCGCTCTAACGCTTCACGTTTTTCGGCTCCGATTATCACGACGTGGCAGCTTATCGCGTCTTTCAAAGCCTTCATCGACAATGAAATACGTGGCTCTAGCCCGTCTGGAGGTTGAACCGTAACCAACGGAAATTGCGTGCTTAATGCGGTTTCAAGGTCGGGTGATTTCGGGAAAATACTAGCCGTGTGCATATCTGCCCCCATACCGAGAAGCATAACGGAAATTGGCAAGTGCGGCTCGACCGATTTCGATAGTTCAGCGATATCGGCGTCCGGCCCATCTGGGAGGTATGAGACGTAAGTCGCGGCCGCAGCTGAATCCACAAGGAGGCGCTCCTTCACCAACCGCGTGTTGGAACGCGCATGGTCTTCCGGCACGCGCCGTTCATCCGTAAGCATCACATTAATCCGCGCCCAATCAAGATGTTTCGCCCCGCAAAGCACGTCAAAAATTGGACCCGGCGTTGTGCCCCCAGGCACAGCGAACGACACCGTGTCATGGTTGAACAAATGGCTTTCCAACTCTCCGGCAAGGGTGTTGGCAATATCCATCATCATCATCTCTGCATCAGGATACTCGACAAGGTTCATCGTTTTATTCCTTAATCTCGCGCCAACGGCGCCCTTCGCGGTGCATCAGCATTAACGCATCCTCTGGGCCGGACGACCCTTGATCATAATGCTTGGGTACATCGCCACGGGCCTGCCAACCTTCGATCAACGGATCCGTCCAAGCCCATGCCGCTTCAACTTCGTCACCGCGCATGAACAGGGT
>DQCL01000003.1 GCA_003533975.1 Octadecabacter sp.
TCACCGGCTGGGGCACGATCAATGGCCGTATGGTCTATGTCTTTTCGCAAGACTTTACCGTGTTTGGTGGTTCCCTTTCGGAAACCCACGCGGAAAAGATCTGCAAAATTCAGGACATGGCCGTTCAGAATGGCGCGCCCATCATCGGTCTGAATGATTCGGGCGGTGCGCGTATTCAGGAAGGTGTCGACGCCTTGGGCGGTTACGGCGAAATCTTCCGGCGCAACATCATGGCGTCCGGCGTGGTTCCGCAGATCAGCTTGATCATGGGGCCTTGTGCCGGTGGTGCTGTGTACTCTCCTGCGATGACTGACTTCATCTTCATGGTGAAGGACAGCTCTTACATGTTCGTTACGGGCCCTGACGTTGTGAAAACGGTGACGAACGAAGTCGTGACAGCAGAAGAGCTGGGCGGCGCGACAACACACACACGTAAATCGTCCGTTGCAGACGCGGCATATGAAAATGACGTTGAAGCCATCGCAGAAGCGCGCCGTCTGGTCGACTTCCTGCCGCTCAATAACCGCCAAAAACCGCCTGTGCGCCCGTTCTTTGATGATGTCACACGTACGGAATCCAGCCTCGATACGTTGGTTCCAGATAACCCTAACCAGCCTTACGATATGAAAGAGCTGATCCACAAGATTGCGGATGAGGGCGATTTTTACGAAATCCAAAAGGACTTCGCGGGTAACATCCTGACGGGCTTCATTCGTCTTGAAGGGCAGACCGTGGGCGTTGTTGCCAACCAACCGATGGTGTTGGCGGGCGTATTGGACATTGATAGTGCACGCAAAGCGGCCCGTTTCGTTCGGTTCTGTGATGCGTTCGAAATTCCAATCCTAACACTTGTGGATGTCCCCGGCTTCCTTCCCGGTGTGACGCAGGAATATAATGGTGTGATCAAGCATGGCGCGAAACTGTTGTTTGCCTACGGTGAGGCGACTGTTCCAAAGGTTACGGTCATTACCCGCAAGGCCTATGGCGGTGCGTATGTTGTTATGTCGTCCAAACACCTGCGCGGCGATTTGAACTATGCGTGGCCAACAGCCGAGATCGCGGTGATGGGTGCGAAGGGTGCAACGGAAATCATCCACCGCGCTGACCTTGGCGATGCTGAAAAAACCGCCGCACACACCAAAGACTACGAAGACCGTTTTGCGAACCCGTTTGTGGCTGCTGAACGTGGCTTTGTGGATGAGGTGATCATGCCATCTTCGACACGCAAACGCCTGTGTCGCGCATTTGCCGGACTACGCGGAAAGCAAACTCAGATGCCGTGGAAAAAACATGACAACATCCCGCTTTAAAAAGCGTCCCAAAATGCAAGGCATGTACATACAGGTTGTGTACGTGATGTGTACGCTTTGTGTACCAACTGTGCTCGCTGCTGACGGCATTGTTGTGCCGTCTGGCCAGCCGGTATCGTTCATCGAATTCATCTCGGAAGAGGCGACGGACATCGTCCGCTTTCGGTTTTTGACGCCGGAAATTGGCACGTCATACCAGTACACAGATGTCGCCGGTGACTTTCAGGTTGTGTGCGATGAATTAGTAATGCCCGCGCTGGTCGAAGCCGCGATCGAACCCACCCAAATCGTACTGTCAATGTCAGCGGCGAACATCCCGTTCGGGGAAGATGATCCTGACGTTTTGCAGTTTTTTGAGATTTTTAGCCTCGAAAATGGCACCTGTATCTGGGAGGAATTTTGATGTTTCCACAATATGTTGCGACCCAAAGCTCATCTACTTGGTGTTCTGATGCAGCGGAGTCACAGGCGCAGGCGTCAAAATCCATCTCGTATCTTTTCCACAGGTTTAGCGTTAGTTTTCCACAAGGTTACACCCAAGTGACCTACCCTCAGAATGCGCGAGGGAGCCGACGCACTGTCGGAGCCGATCGCGTGGAAAACAGAGACAGGAGACTAACATGTCTAAGAGCATCAAGAGCCTTTGCGCCATGTCCCTGCTTGCCCTCGTGGCAGCATGTGGCGCCAACAACGCAGGTGACGTTGAAGAATTCGTGGTCGTTGACCCAGTTCCAGTCACAATCGAGCCAGTATACACTGGCAAGTACAACTAAAGAAATTTCGGGGCAGGCGGCAACGCCTGTCCCACCCCATCTTGTCCCATCTCGGAGGGTCAATTGATGGAAAAGCACCGCGGATTTCCTAGCCGCCTTCCGAGTTCCGATTTTCAGTTCACAATTCGCCGCCCCGTCAAAAAGGGTTTGCCGCCGAAATTGTTCAAGCGCGAACGCTACGCGGATCGTCGCCCTGCGGACCGTCGCGCGGATGAAGGGTTCATGTGGGCGCTCAAAGAACACTTCGGTGATGTCCCGTTTGAGCGCGGTAACCTTGATGCCGGACGGTTGAATTTTGTGTTCGGTCGCGAAGTGATACCCGCGGAAGATCCTTTTGATCCAGAGAGTTACGAAGCACTGCTGAAGGTCGACCTGAGGCGAGCAGAGCAATCCTTCCCAGAGATTTTTCGCCCTGATTGGGCGCCGGGGCAGACCTGATGATCCGAATTGCAATGCGCGACTATCAGCCGACCAGAACGCAACTTTGGCGGGAATTTGCCCACATCAAACGGTTGGCGGCCAAGGCTGATGACAGCTGCGTTTCGCTGTGCAAATCTGAATTTGTAGACGGTTCGCACAACGAGCGGGCCACCCTACATTGTCAATACCGTTACCCTTCCCCTCGTCGGTCTGATCCTTTTTTAGGGCTCAGACCGACATCCCTTTTCCAACGCCCTTTGGGGGTTTTCCGCCGTTGTCTTCTGGCGGTGCAAAAAATGCTTGTGTTACTGGCGCAAAACGCCGATTCTACGCGGAATAAAACCAAGCAAAACTCAATGCAATATAAGGGCAGTAACCTATGCTTAAATTCCGTCTTATCCTCGCAGCGACAGCAATCGCTTCGCTTTCCGCTTGTCTCGACAGCGACCTTGAGCGCGGCCTTGCCGGTGCTGCAGTGGGTGCGGTTGCCGCGGACGCTCTTGGTGGCGACGCTGTCACTGGCGCTATCGCTGGTGGCGCTGCTGGCGCGCTTTGTGACGAAGTCACAAGCATCTGCCGCTAAAAACATCCCGTCCCAGTTTGGGGCGCATCGAAATTTTGACCGCCGTTCAGGGTACCCCCTGAGCGGCGGTTTTGCATTCTAAGGGGCTAACAATGTTCAAAAAAATCCTGATCGCCAACCGTGGTGAAATCGC
>DQCL01000115.1 GCA_003533975.1 Octadecabacter sp.
ATCGTGATCGCGATGGCGCTGATGTCCAAGCCGTCGCTGCTGATCTTGGATGAACCGACAACCGCCCTTGATGTGACCGTTGAAGCGGCTGTTGTGGAGCTGGTGAAAGACCTTGGCAAGAAATACGGCACATCCATGCTGTTCATCAGCCACAACCTTGGCCTCGTGCTGGAAACCTGTGACCGCATCTGCGTGATGTATTCCGGTGAAGCCGTTGAACGTGGCACCATTGAAGGCGTGTTCGACAACATGCAGCATCCGTATACACAGGCGCTGTTCCGTTCGATCCCCCTCCCCAGTGCCGACAAGAACGAGCATCCTTTGGTGGCCATTCCAGGTAACTTCCCGCTGCCTCATGAACGCCCGAACGGGTGCAACTTCGGCCCACGCTGCGATTACTTTGAGGCGGGTCGTTGTGACAGCGGCCCAATCCTGATGGCCAATGCGGACAAAGACCACGAAACGCGGTGCCTGCGCTACAATGAAATCGATTGGAACGCCCCACTTGAGGCCGGCGTCCAAACTGAAAAGCCAGCTCCGGGCAAGGTTGTTCTAAAGATGGACAACCTTAAGAAATACTATGAGGTCGCGGCTTCTGCCCTTTTCTCCAGTGGTGACAAGAAGGTGGTGAAGGCGAACGAAACACTTTCGTTTGAGGCGCGTGAATCCGAAACTCTCGCAATTGTTGGCGAATCCGGCTGCGGTAAATCCACGTTCGCCAAAGTTCTAATGGGACTTGAAACAGCGACAGACGGTGAAATCTTACTCGATAACAAAAGCATCGGTGACGTGCCGATTGAAAACCGTGACACGAAAACGATTGCGGATGTTCAAATGGTGTTTCAGAACCCGTTTGATACGCTGAACCCGTCGATGACTGTTGGGCGACAGATCATGCGCGCGCTCGAGATTTTCAAGATCGGTAACAACGACAATGACCGACGCGAACGTATGCTGAACCTTCTCGATCTTGTGAAGCTACCACGCGCCTTTGCAGACCGGATGCCGCGCCAGTTGTCTGGTGGGCAAAAGCAACGTGTCGGTATCGCGCGTGCCTTTGCTGGTGATGCGCGAATCGTGGTTGCTGATGAACCTGTGTCAGCTTTGGACGTGTCGGTTCAGGCGGCCGTGACTGACCTGTTGATGGAAATTCAACGCGAACATAAAACCACACTTCTGTTCATCTCGCATGATCTTAGCATCGTGCGCTATCTATCTGATCGCGTTATGGTAATGTACCTTGGTCATGTCGTCGAAATGGGATCAACGGATCAGGTTTTCGCGCCACCATACCACCCCTACACAGAGGCGCTACTTTCTGCGGTGCCGATCGCCGACACGAAGATCAAGAAGAAGCACATCGTACTTGAGGGCGACATTCCATCCGCAATGAACCCGCCAAGCGGTTGCCCGTTCCAAACGCGCTGCAACTGGAAGGACAAAGCTGGGAAATCGCTATGTGAAACCGAAGTGCCGCCCGTTCGGATGCTGGCAGAGGGTCACCAGGTGAAATGCCACCTGTCTGATGCTGACTTGGCTGAAATGGAGCCTGTAATCGAAATGGCTGCTGAGTAATATTTCAAGCAATATCAATATAAAAGGCGCCACAGTTGATCTGGCGCCTTTTGTGTTCCTGAGCCTTAAGAACTGAGTGCGCACGCGATTGTGAAAGGCCAATCGCTGCCTCGCACGCGTTTCATTTAGGACTAACTGCCCCAGATGACCCGAACATAATTCCGCGTTTCGCGATACGGTGGCACACCGCCATGCTGCTGCACTGCGCCCGGACCCGCGTTATAGGCCGCTAGTGCCAGACGCCATGACCCGAACGTGTCATACTGTTCACGCAAATACCGCGCACCACCATCCAGATTTTGATAAGGATCACGAGGGTTTACACGCAGATACTGCGCTGTTCCAGGCATAAGCTGCGCCAAGCCAATTGCCCCTGCGTGTGATACCGCATTGGGATTAAACGCGCTTTCCTGCTGCACCAACCGCAAGAATAAATCTTCAGGGACGCGATTGCGTCGTGCAGCTGACTTGGCCATGTCCAAATACTGGCCGCGATAGCTGCCGTTGTACTGTGGGCCGTTGTTTGCCGCTGTTGGCACCACAACCCGTGGGGGCTGCAAGCGCACTGAATTTGAATATTGCGATGACGCGCGGCCATCCAAAACATCCAGTTGAGAACTAAACAGCGTCGTGCGGTTTCGAGTCGAGAGGCTATCAGCGGCGACTGGCACCGCTGAAACCGCTGTAGCGAACCCCGCCAAAAAACAAACTACACGCATATTTCGCCCCCACGTTTCCGCACATATAGCCCACTAACAGGGTGGTTTCCACACTTTATGGTACAATTAGCCCATCGTAGGCTTCCATTAACCAGTTTCTAACCCGTTAGCGGTGATGTAACAGGGAACGGAACTTAAGATTCGACAAACATACCATCGGGAGACACTGCAATGGCCGGTTCACTTAACAAAGTCATGCTTATCGGTAATCTGGGACGCGACCCTGAGGTGCGGAGCTTTCAGAATGGTGGCAAAGTTTGCAACCTGCGCATCGCGACGTCCGAAACTTGGAAAGACAAAAACACTGGCGAGCGCCGTGAAAAGACTGAATGGCATTCTGTTGCGATCTTCCAAGAAGGTCTGGTGCGCGTTGCCGAACAGTACCTCAAGAAGGGGTCCACAGTATACATCGAAGGCAAATTGCAAACACGCAAGTGGCAGGACCAGTCCGGTCAGGACCGGTATTCCACTGAAGTTGTGTTGCAGGGCTTTGACGGCGTGATGACCATGATCGGCGGTCGCAGTGATGGCGGCAATGGCGGCGGCGGCGGTTACGGCGGTGGCGATCAAGGCGGCGGTTATGGCGGCGGTG
>DQCL01000116.1:0-3970 GCA_003533975.1 Octadecabacter sp.
GCTTCAGCCAAACGGTCGTCGTCAACGCTCGGGCCGACCCAGCGTCGCCCCGTTGCTGATGCTTCAACATCTAAGAAAGTGCGCGTGTTATTTGGTGTGTCATTCATCATTCAACACCATATGTGCCAATGCAAAGATTCGCCACGCCCTAGCTTCTTTGGCTCTAAAATACTCTCTTCCTTGCGCACCGAAGGTGCGCCCCCCGCTCCCCGCAGGGGCAAACCGTCAGGTTTAGACAGGGTTACGATAGCTCATCCGACGCACGGAACCTGTTTTTGANNCGCATCAAAATAGTTTCCGCCGTAAGGAAGCCAGGTTCGCGTTTGATCCCCGCGAGCAAAGAGCCATCCGTCACGCCAGTTGCTGCAAAAATCACATCAGAGGTCACCATGTCATCACGGGTATAAACGCGATCAAAATTGGTGATGCCGGCTTTTGTGGCACGGCCACGTTCATCGTCGTTTCGGAACAACAGCTTGCCAAATATCTGCCCGCCCATGCATTTCAGCGCCGCGGCCGCCAGTACACCTTCGGGCGCGCCACCGGATCCCATGTACATATCGATGCCCGTTGTCGCCGCATCTGCGCAATGCATCACGCCTGCAACGTCGCCGTCCGTGATAAGCCGGATCGCAGCGCCTGTGCTGCGTAGCTCTGCGATCATGTCTTCGTGGCGTGGACGTTCCAGAACGCAGACCGTGATATCTTCGGTTGAACACCCTTTCGCGGCGGCCAGTGCTGAAACACGTTCGGATGGGGACATATCCATCGTCACAACACCGGCTTTGAATCCGGGACCAATCGCCAGTTTGTCCATGTAAACATCCGGCGCGTGCAGCATCGAACCGCGCGGGCCCATCGCGATAACGGTTAACGCGTTTGGCATATCTTTGGCGGTCAGCGTGGTGCCTTCCAGCGGATCAAGCGCGATATCAACGCCCGGACCTTTGCCTGAGCCAACTTCTTCACCGATAAACAGCATTGGCGCTTCGTCGCGTTCGCCTTCGCCGATCACGACAACACCCGCGATGTCCAATTTATTGAGCTGCTCGCGCATCGCATTAACCGCGGCTTGGTCGGCGGCCTTTTCATCACCGCGCCCGATTAGCGTGGCACTGGCAAGGGCCGCAGCCTCTGAAACACGGGCGAGGCCCAATGAAAGCAAACGGTCGTTGAAGTCGAGGGAAGCCATGAGGATATCCTTTTTGAGTTACCCCGACCTATCGCCATGCATAGCAACGCCACAAGCCTGAGAACGCTAACAGTCTGAATTTTTTGGCGCGGTGACAGCTATTTTACCTGCGCTAAGGGCGAGCAACACAAGTGCCGTGACCCCGATCAGGGTTGCGATGGTCAAGATGCGTGCGATATCAGCGTAGGGCATCAATCCGGCGTTTGTCGTCGATATCGCGCCTGCGGACAGGGCCAATGCGAAAACAAGGCGGCCAACGAAGCTTTTGAGGGACAACCAAGTCGCGCGGCTGTCGTCTGACAACAACGGTTGAATGCGACCAAGGATGAAGGGGCGTGACAAGGCATCCGGCACCATGCGCAGCAGTAAGAAAACGAACACAACTGCGCTGTCGGTAAGGGCCATAACCCCGCTGATCGCTATTTGCAGCCCGAATGCGCTGAGAAGCAGCAGCGCAAGGCCTAGACGGTCGCGCAATTTCAAGGCCACCAGTGAAACGGCAACGGAAATTCCCATCATCAACGCGGTAATCAAACCGCTGACCAAAGGGGCGCTACTGGTCAAGCCGATGTCGGTTACAGCTTGAAGAATAAAGGGCTGCCCAAATATAAACGGCAGGTGGCTGAAGCAATACATCAGTACCGCGAGGGCGAAGAACCACAGCAGAACTGGGTTACGAAAGTTGTCCCCCAATTGTGAAAGTCGCAGCAATTCGGAGCCTTCAGGTATTTCAGTTGTGCGTGGAGGCTCAACAAAGCGCCAAGTCACCCAGAGCAATCCCGCCATGGCGACGCCTGTGGCGATGAACGGCAAGCGCGGGTCGAGCAAGGCAAGCGCCCCCCCAGTTACGGCGGACAGCGCGAGGCCGATAAAGGAAAACCGCCACGCGATGACTTCCTGCGCCTCGATTTCATCTTCACGGTCTACTGCAGCGAGGCTTTCGTAAAGCATTGCCTCGTCCGTACCGCTCGAAAATGCGCCGCCTGCGCCAATCAAGATTTGTGCCGCGATAAAGACCGCGAAACTGCTTCCAAAACCGAGAAGACTGACCCCAATTAGGGTCACAGCGGCACTGGCGATCAGGGTTTTGCGCCGACCTAGCCGATCAGACATATACCCTGATGGCACCTCTAGAACGGTGACGGCCACGTCGAGCACGACATAGAGCAGGATCGCCTGTGCGCCGGACAAAATGTCTTGGAAGTATAGGAACCAGACGGCCTGCCAAAAGATCAGGCTGCGCAGGAAACGCGACCAGCGATAAAGTGAAATGTTGCTGGTGATGTCAGGTTTCATGACATCACCCTAGCAGGTCGCCCTCTGTAAGCTAGCCGACTTCTTCGATACGGATGGCGACAGGGTCACCTTGCACCACGGATGTTTTGGTCATCGCGTCGAGCGCTTCATCAAGTGCCGTGCGTGTCACCTTATGGGTCACGATCAACACAGGCGCTTCAGTGTCATGGTGGCCGTATTGGCGCATCCGATCAATGGAAACGCCAGCATCCCCCAAGACCGCAGCGATTTTGGCCAGTGCGCCGGGCTTGTCGACAAGCTGCATACGCAAGTAGTACGGCGCTGGAATCGCAGCCTTTGCAGCCCGCGCTTTGCGTAGCGTTGTTGCGGGTTGTCCGAACGTTTTCAGGCGCAATCCGCGGGCGATGTCGATGATGTCGGACAGCACGGCACTTGCCGTTGGTCCTTCGCCAGCACCCGCACCGCGCAGCACGATTTGGCCTACAGAGTCGCCCTCAATGACGACCATGTTGGTGCCGCCCTCAAGTTGGCCAAGCGGCGACTGTGCAGGCACCAAGCAAGGGGACATGCGTTGCTCAAGGCCGCGTCCTGTCATTTGCGCAACGCCGAGCAGCTTAATGCGGTAGCCCATATCGGCGGCGGCATCGATGTCTTCAAGGGTGATCGCTTGAATGCCTTCAAGCTCAACCGCGTCAAAGTCAACTTGGGTGCCAAACGCAACGGATGACAACAGCGCCAGCTTGTGGCCTGCATCAATACCGCCCACATCTAGGTTTGGATCCGCTTCGAGGTAGCCGAGTTTGTCGGCCTCATCAAACAGCGCGTTATAGCCTTGGCGCGTGGCCTGCATCTGAGTGAGGATGTAGTTACAGGTGCCGTTCATAACACCCATAACACGGGTGATTTCATTCCCTGCCAATCCTTCGGTCAACGCCTTCATCACAGGGATGCCGCCCGCAACGGCGGCCTCATAGCGAATGACGACGCCCGCGCTTTCGGCCTCTTCAGCCAGCGCTTGCCCGTGATGGGCGAGCATCGCTTTGTTTGCGGTGACCACGTCTTTACCAGCTTTGATCGCCGCTTCGGTCGCGTCTTTGGCGGGGCCTTCATCACCCCCCATGAGTTCAACAAACACATCGACATCGTCACGCTTGGCCAATGCAACAGGATCGTCTTCCCAAGCATAGTCCGTCAATGGAACACCACGGTCTTTGTCTTTGGAACGTGCGGACACGGCAGAAATCGTTATTTTGCGACCTGTGCGGGCCTCAAGCAGGTCCGCTTGTTTGCGAACGATACGGACAACGCCCACACCAACTGTTCCTAGGCCAGCAATGCCCAGACGAAGGGGCCCCAATTCTTTAGGCGCTGTCATGACGTATGATCCTTAGATTAGATTTAGGCGGGTGTTAGCGCGTTGACAGCAGGACTTCAACGCACGCCGCGCAACATGCGCGCCCGTAGTGCCGCTGGAATGACTGGTCCACGCAAACGCGCTGCGCGTGTGCGCAGGTTCGCGAG